>NZ_LVIA01000098.1:0-1235 GCF_001596805.1 Halomonas sp. KX33721
GGTTAAGTGGGAAACGATGTGGGAAGGCTCAGACAGCTAGGAGGTTGGCTTAGAAGCAGCCATCCTTTAAAGAAAGCGTAATAGCTCACTAGTCGAGTCGGCCTGCGCGGAAGATGTAACGGGGCTAAACCAGGTACCGAAGCTACGGGTTCATTCTTAGGAATGAGCGGTAGAGGAGCGTCGTGTAAGCCGATGAAGGTGTGTTGAGAAGCATGCTGGAGGTATCACGAGTGCGAATGCTGACATGAGTAACGATAAAGGGAGTGAAAAACTCCCTCGCCGGAAGACCAAGGGTTTCTGTTCGACGCTAATCGGAGCAGAGTGAGTCGGCCCCTAAGGCGAGGCCGAAAGGCGTAGTCGATGGGAAACGGGTCAATATTCCCGTACCGGACATGATTGCGATGGGGGGACGGAGAAGGCTAGGTGAGCCAGGCGTTGGTTGTCCTGGTGAAAGTGAGTAGGCTGGGGTCTCAGGTAAATCCGGGACCCTCCAAGGCCGAGACACGAAACGAAGACACTACGGTGTCGAAGTCATTGATGCCACGCTTCCAGGAAAAGCCTCTAAGCTTCAGATCATGTGCGACCGTACCCCAAACCGACACAGGTGGTCAGGGTGAGAATCCCAAGGCGCTTGAGAGAACTCGGGTGAAGGAACTAGGCAAAATGGTGCCGTAACTTCGGGAGAAGGCACGCCGGCGTAGGGTGAGAGGACTTGCTCCTTCAGCCCGAACCGGTCGAAGATACCAGGTGGCTGCAACTGTTTAGTAAAAACACAGCACTCTGCTAACGCGCAAGCGGACGTATAGGGTGTGACGCCTGCCCGGTGCCGGAAGGTTAAGTGATGGTGTTAGGATTCGTCCGAAGCTCTTGATCGAAGCCCCGGTAAACGGCGGCCGTAACTATAACGGTCCTAAGGTAGCGAAATTCCTTGTCGGGTAAGTTCCGACCTGCACGAATGGCGTAATGATGGCCACGCTGTCTCCACCCGAGACTCAGTGAAATTGAAATCGCCGTGAAGATGCGGTGTACCCGCGGCTAGACGGAAAGACCCCGTGAACCTTTACTATAGCTTCACACTGGACGCTGATGTTGCCTGTGTAGGATAGCTGGGAGGCTTAGAACCTCGGACGCCAGTTCGGGTGGAGCCAACCTTGAAATACCAGCCTGGCATCATTGGCGTTCTCACTCAGGTCCGTGATCCGGATCGAGGACAGTGTGTGGTGGGTAGTTTGACT
>NZ_LVIA01000099.1:0-2339 GCF_001596805.1 Halomonas sp. KX33721
CTGGCACTGAAGTAGCCGGTATCACCCAGCAGGTGGTCAGGTTTTCCCAGCGTTTCCGGGTAACCTTGCCAGGCCGTCAGTAGCGGCATGACTTGCTGCTTGTCATTGGTCGCCTGCGTGACGTGGACATGGGTCACCAGCAGACTCTCGGTATCAACCGCGGCTTGGGCGTTGTAGCACTGATCAAACCCCTTGCCGGTGACCGGCATGATGCGCGACTGCGGGTCGGTGAAATTGATCTGATCCTTGTCACGCGGGCCACCAGTGGGCGGTTCGGGGTCACGCCCACGGGGCTTCTTGCCGGCCTTGCGCTGCGCCTCCCGCCGCGCCACCTTTTCCTGATAGGCGGCTTGCTCGGTGGCGTCCCGCTCCTCGGCGCGCGCCTCGATCTTGGCCTTCGCCTCAGCGATGGCCGCCAGGCGGGCTTCACGGCGGGCAATCTCGGCGGGGATATCCATGCCGTCGGCCGCGTCCTCCTTGTCCGCCGACTCGGCCCGCTCGGTCAGCGCTTTCACCTCTGCCCTGAACTGTGCCTCCAGCTTCTTGGCATGGCCATACGACAACGCCTTGTGCTTGCTGGCGTTGGCCTTGAGCTTGGTGCCGTCCAGGGCGATGGTGCCAAGCTTGAGCAGCTTCATCTCGCGGGCCAGCAGCAGCACCTGTACGAACAACTGTTCCAGTTCCGGCAGAAAGCGGCGGCGAAAGGTGGCCAGCGTGTCATGGTCGGGATGGGTATTGGCGGCCAGGTAGCGGAACGCCACCGAGTCATAGGTGGCACGCTCGATCTTGCGGCTGGAGACCACCCCGGTGGCGTAGCCGTAGATCAGCAGGCTCAGTAGCACCGCCGGGTGATGTGCCTTGGAACCCCGCCCCATGTAACGCCGGGTCAACGTCGAGAGGTCCAGTTGTTCGACAACATCGACAACGAACCGCGCCAGGTGACCATCGGGCAACCACTCGTCTACCGAAGGCGGCAGCAGGTAATCGGTCTGGCGATCCACAGGGATGAAGCGGCTCATGGCGATCTTCTCAGCTCGGCGATGACGGTGGTCAGTATCTCACGGTGCAACGGAAAGTCCGACAGGCTGCTAGCGGGCCTTGCGCATCCTGATAGGTGGACGTCTCCCAAAACTTGCGAAGCGTACTTTTGGCTATTACCCGCATAAGCTCTCCCATTTCGGGATATTGTAGGTTCTCCCATTTTGGGAATCAACTGTTTTACCGGCTATTCCAACCAGCTCAGCAACAACCCGCGTGAACCCTCGCCCACTCGGGCGGGGAGGTAAGCGGGGGCCGCACAAGCGGCCCTATTCTGGTGTCTTCTGTCCCTGCACATAAGCCTTGAGCGTCTCGATAGTGGCTCCGCCTGCGCTACAAGCGAAATACGATCTCGACCACAGCACGGCGCTCTTGCTGAGGCGCGGAATATGGGCATTCAAGAACCGCACCCGTCGGGACGACGTGGATTTCAAATTGTTGACCAGCACACTGATCGACAGCCTCGGCGGATATTCCACGAGCAGGTGAACATGGTCTTCTTCACCATCGAACTCAAGGATGCGGCAGTCGAGTTTTTCGCAAGCTGATT
The DNA here is from genome assembly GCF_001596805.1 of Halomonas sp. KX33721. Lineage (NCBI taxonomy): Bacteria > Pseudomonadati > Pseudomonadota > Gammaproteobacteria > Oceanospirillales > Halomonadaceae > Halomonas > Halomonas sp. KX33721. Next base: position 1,589 of record NZ_LVIA01000099.1, read on the forward strand.
CAAATGCCTCTCGGAGCTGCCCTATCATGTAGCCGTCGAACACTTTGCGCCGATACTTCGTCGTAAAAAGGTGGACGACTAGCCGAGTGACGCTATGCCGCCCTCGCCGATAACTTTCATACACACTCACTTTACATTCCTCGTTATAGTCCTTAATCTCTGGCTATTATAGCAGTGAGCACTGACATGCTGAAGGCCACCAAGGTACGCATCTATCCCACGACCGAGCAGGCGGAGTTCCTGAACCGCCAGTTCGGTGCGGTACGTTTCTGCTACAACACCGGCCTTCGCATCATGTCGCATCGCTACAAGCGTCACGGGCAGTCGCTGAGCGCCAAGCACGACATCAAGAAGCTGCTGCCGGTGGCCAAGAAATCGCGCAAGTACGGCTGGCTGAAAGGGGCGGATTCCATGGCGCTCCAGCAGTCTTGCATCAACCTTGATCATGCCTTCCAGCGCTTCTTCGACCCCAAGCAGAAGGCCGGCTATCCGCGCTTCAAGAGCAAGCGGGGCAAGCAGTCCAGCTATCACTGCGTCGGCGTCAAGGCCGGCGACAACTGGATCAAGGTGCCCAAACTGGGGCCGATCAAGGCCAAAGTTCACCGGCCTGTTGACGGCAAGCTCAAGAGCATCACGCTGTCGCGCACGGTCACCGGCAAGCACTACGCCTCGCTGCTCTTTGATACCGACCAGGCGACCCCCGTGCCGACCATGGACGTTGAYACCTCTCGCGTCGTCGGACTGGACATGG
>NZ_LVIA01000100.1:0-896 GCF_001596805.1 Halomonas sp. KX33721
TTCGCCTAATCCGTCACACGCTTAAGGGCTGGTCCCCGTTCGCTCGCCGCTACTAGGGGAATCTCGGTTGATTTCTTTTCCTCAGGGTACTTAGATGTTTCAGTTCCCCTGGTTCGCCTCTTACGCCTATATATTCAGCGTAAGATACTCATCTGATGATGAGTGGGTTTCCCCATTCAGAGATGTCCGGGTCACAGGTTGTTGCCACCTCACCGAACCTTATCGCAGGCTACCACGTCTTTCATCGCCTCTGACTGCCTAGGCATCCACCGTGTGCGCTTCATTGCTTGACCCTATAACCCGAAGGGTCTGGTATCTCGCAATGATAACGATTGCCGGATACGCTTGAGACGTATCACTTAACAATTACGTATGAACGTTATAAAACGTTCATGTCAGCATGATATACATTGTTAAAGAGCGACTGCTATGCGCAGTGATAAGCGGATGTTTTTTTCACTTTAAAAGGAAAGGAAAGACCTTTTCTTTTTTTTTAACGTGAAAACAGCGCTTATCACTGCGTAACAACAGCATTCTGATCAGGTAATTCATTGTGAGCGCTTACCGCGAGGAGTGATGCATCGTTTAAGGAGGTGATCCAGCCGCAGGTTCCCCTACGGCTACCTTGTTACGACTTCACCCCAGTCATGAACCACACCGTGGTGATCGCCCTCTTGCGTTAGGCTAACCACTTCTGGTGCAGTCCACTCCCATGGTGTGACGGGCGGTGTGTACAAGGCCCGGGAACGTATTCACCGTGGCATTCTGATCCACGATTACTAGCGATTCCGACTTCACGGAGTCGAGTTGCAGACTCCGATCCGGACTGAGATCGGCTTTTCGGGATTGGCTCACTCTCGCGAGTTGGCAACCCTTTGTACCGACCATTGTAGCAC
>NZ_LVIA01000101.1:0-1078 GCF_001596805.1 Halomonas sp. KX33721
TGGTCAGGTTTTCCCAGCGTTTCCGGGTAACCTTGCCAGGCCGTCAGTAGCGGCATGACTTGCTGCTTGTCATTGGTCGCCTGCGTGACGTGGACATGGGTCACCAGCAGACTCTCGGTATCAACCGCGGCTTGGGCGTTGTAGCACTGATCAAACCCCTTGCCGGTGACCGGCATGATGCGCGACTGCGGGTCGGTGAAATTGATCTGATCCTTGTCACGCGGGCCACCAGTGGGCGGTTCGGGGTCACGCCCACGGGGCTTCTTGCCGGCCTTGCGCTGCGCCTCCCGCCGCGCCACCTTTTCCTGATAGGCGGCTTGCTCGGTGGCGTCCCGCTCCTCGGCGCGCGCCTCGATCTTGACCTTCGCCTCAGCGATGGCCGCCAGGCGGGCTTCACGGCGGGCAATCTCGGCGGGGATATCCATGCCGTCGGCCGCGTCCTCCTTGTCCGCCGACTCGGCCCGCTCGGTCAGCGCTTTCACCTCTGCCCTGAACTGTGCCTCCAGCTTCTTGGCATGGCCATACGACAACGCCTTGTGCTTGCTGGCGTTGGCCTTGAGCTTGGTGCCGTCCAGGGCGATGGTGCCAAGCTTGAGCAGCTTCATCTCGCGGGCCAGCAGCAGCACCTGTACGAACAACTGTTCCAGTTCCGGCAGAAAGCGGCGGCGAAAGGTGGCCAGCGTGTCATGGTCGGGATGGGTATTGGCGGCCAGGTAGCGGAACGCCACCGAGTCATAGGTGGCACGCTCGATCTTGCGGCTGGAGACCACCCCGGTGGCGTAGCCGTAGATCAGCAGGCTCAGTAGCACCGCCGGGTGATGTGCCTTGGAACCCCGCCCCATGTAACGCCGGGTCAACGTCGAGAGGTCCAGTTGTTCGACAACATCGACAACGAACCGCGCCAGGTGACCATCGGGCAACCACTCGTCTACCGAAGGCGGCAGCAGGTAATCGGTCTGGCGATCCACAGGGATGAAGCGGCTCATGGCGATCTTCTCAGCTCGGCGATGACGGTGGTCAGTATCTCACGGTGCAACGGAAAGACCGACAGGCTGCTAGCTCACGCTGGATGCGCGCT
>NZ_LVIA01000102.1:0-1213 GCF_001596805.1 Halomonas sp. KX33721
TGACGTGATCAAGAGCTACCTGGGCCTGCTGTGTCTGGGCATGAGCGACTATGACGCTGTCGAGAACTTCCGCCGCGACAAGCCCTTCCAACAACTGCTGACCCTGCAGAAGGTGCCGAGCGCGGCGACGCTGCGACAGCGGCTGGAGAAACTTGCCGCCAACGACCTGCAGGCGCGCACCGCCACCTGGTCCACGACCCTGCTGTCACTGATCGAAGCACCGATCACCGCCGAGACGACGCACGTCTGCCTGGACATCGACACCTTCGTCATGGACAACAGCAACTCGAAGAAGGAAGGCGTCTCGCGGACCTACCAGAAGGTCGATGGCTACACCCCGATCGCCGCCTACCTGGGCAACGAAGGGTGGTGCCTGGGTCTGGAACTGCGGCCTGGCAAGCAGCACACCATGAAGGAGAGCAACGCCTTCCTGGAGCGGGTACTGCCTCGCGCCCAATGCCTGACCAAGCAACCGATCCTGTTACGCGAGGACAGCGGCTTCGACAGCCAGGCGCACCTGGCGCTTCTCGAACAGCAACGCCAGGCCTTTGCCGACGAGGGGCGCCGGCTCGACTATGTCGTCAAATGGAACCCGCGTGGCTCGGCCACGGCTGATCGAGATACCTGGCTGGCGGTGGCGGCGGACTACTGGGAAGAGCTGCGTCCTGGCAAGCGCCAGGCGCTGTGGACGCAGACCGTCTCGATCCACGACGACAACAAGACCGAATACGTCGTCCAACGCGTGATGCGCCTGGTCGAGCGCACCGCCGATCGCGATGGCCAGTTGCTGCTCGAACCGGACTATGAGTTGGAAGGCTGGTGGACCAGCCTGGACGAGGCGCCGGAGGCGGTGATCAAGCGCTACCAGGCGCATGCCACCCATGAGCAGTTTCACAGCGAGATCAAGACCGATCTCGACCTGGAGCGCTTGCCGTCCGGCAAGTTCGCCACCAACGATCTGATCCTGCATCTCGCCCAGTTGGCCTACAACATCCTGCGCCTGATGGGACAGCTGGGCATGACCGGCGAGCTGAGCCCGGTTCGCCACCCGGCCAAGCGGCGCCGGCTGCGCACCGTGCTACAAGAGTTGGTGCACCGTGCGGCTCTCGTGATTCACAAGGCACGGCAGATCATCCTCGACTTCGGGCAGGATATCGGGCGCATGACGGTGCTCAAGACGCTGCGGAGCCGACTGCGTTATCCACGAGGAACG
>NZ_LVIA01000103.1:0-1089 GCF_001596805.1 Halomonas sp. KX33721
CCGCTAGCARKSAGCGGYTTTTTTTGTGGTGCGCCAGGCATGGCGCGCAGCGCCAATTAGGCGCTATCCGGTCCGCCGTGGTGGTTGGCCGGATGACTTGGGGGTGAAAGTCCCCTACGGACCTGATAGCGGGAACCGTTAGCTGAACAGCAAGGGTGTTCGTCGTGAGGCGGAATCTGAAGGAAGCTGTAGGCAAACTCCTGGCCCGACGAACAGGAACCGCATATGAGGCAGCCACATCTGGGCGAGAGGGCCATGAAACTCGAAGCCCAATAGCTATCCAGAAGATGTGGAAGTAGATGCGGCGGGTAGATGGGAGGAAGGTCGCGCGTCTTACCCTGGGAGGCCTGTTCGCCTGCCACTGGCTACCGACACCGTGAGGTGTCGGGATGGGCGAACAGGAGTCAGCAGAGGCCATATTAGGCTCTCTAACCAAGAGCTGAAGGGCTGAACCTGTCACGAGTGGATAGTTGACCACTCTCTGATGTGTACGAGCAGAAGCCTCCCCGGAGGGCTCTCGATAACTGTATGGCGGGCCGGAAGCCCAAAGACTGTCGAAGCGCTCAGAGCACACAGGCGAGCGAATTCAGCGGAACGAAGCTCAGCCCGATAATGGGGGACAGGAACCGCCGTGGTACGGATCCGTTTGCCCGGTGGTGTGAGAGGACGGGGGAGGCGACTCCCCCTCCTACTCGATTGCGCCAGGCATGGCGCGCAGCGCCTGACTGGCGCTGTTTCCGAGGGTGGTGCCTTGGAATGACTTGGGGGTGAAAGTCCCCTGCACGCCCGGCAAGGGGAAGTGCTAGCCGACGGCAAGGGTGTCTCCCGCGAGGGAGAATCTGAAGGCAGCCCGAGGCAAAACGCTGGCCTGACGAACAGGAAGCGGATACGAGGCGTCATGGCGGGGTGAGGTGGCACGCATCACCAAAGCCCGATACTTGCACGGAACGCCATGACGTAAATCCGACAGGCATAAGCGGGAAGGTCGCGCGTCTTACCCTGGGAGGTCTGGTGGTCTGCCACGGTGCTACCGGCGTCGAGAGGCGACGGGATGGGTCACCAGACGTCAGCAGAGGCCATAGTAAGTGC
>NZ_LVIA01000104.1:0-1380 GCF_001596805.1 Halomonas sp. KX33721
GAACGACCTTGAAGACGATGCCTGCGTGAGCGCATTTATATTCCAGCATCGTTTTCAGTTGTGACCAGCCAGCGTCGTAGACGCTTTTGGCCATCTTGGTCTTCGCGAGCTTGGTTGAGGAAACATCGCCCACGACGATTTCGCCGTACTGGTTGACGAGTTTCCGGGAAAACTTGTGCTGCGCGTCCTGGCGACGGTTCTTGATCTTGGCGTGAATAGCTTTTACCCGCCGCTTGTTGCGGGCACGTTGGGCTGTCGCCAACTGGTCTTCCATGCGGCGGTAGAAGCGGCTGTTTTCCAGCCTTCCTCCATCGCTACAGGTGGCCACATCCTTGAGCCCAAGGTCGATGCCAACGGCGCCCTGCCCAAGCGTCGGCTGCACGTCCACCTCGACCGCAACATTGAAATACCACCGGCCCCGGCTATCTTCGTTGAAACTGCCGGCACGGAACTTGTATGTCGACAGGCCGTAGCTATCCCACACCTTGAAGTAGGTGCCGTTGTGAAATACCTGCCCGTTCTTCCACTTGGCCGCGCCGGTATTGACCGGAATCCAGCCAAGTGAGCGGCGTACACCGCCGGACTTGCGCCAATTCAAGCGGGGCTTTTTGAACTGCTTGCGGCGGGCAACGTATTCAGCAGCGATGCATTGCAGCGTTTGGCTGTGCAGGCCGAGGTCCTTGCCAGCACCCTTGGTATAGGGGTGCATGTCGTAGGCAGACAGAAACAGACCTTTCTCCCGAATGGCTCGGGAAGACAGTTCGTTGAGGTAGTTCCAAACAAAATTCACGCTGCGGGCCATGCGGTTAAGCTCGGCGGCGTGTTTGTCCTTCACTCGAACCTTGAGGGTCTTGGTCTGCTTCATGGCTTCGAATATACTTGGTCTATGGAAACCAAACAAGCTATCAGAACAGGAAGGCACTGCGTTTTTGAACTCCACGTCCATTTGGTCTTCGTCACCAAGTATCGGGGCAAGGTGTTTACCGGCGCGCATCTCAACTCCCTCGAATTACTTTTCGACCGAGTGTGTCGGGACTTCGAGGCGGAGCTACAGGAGTTCAACGGTGAAACCGATCACGTCCATTTGCTTGTCAACTTTCCACCCAAAGTGGCGGTATCCAGGCTGGTGAATAGTTTGAAGGGGGTATCCAGCCGGCGGATGAAGTTACTACACCCTGAACTGGTGCAGCCCGCCTACCGGAAGAACTCGCTGTGGAGTCCAAGCTACTTTGCGGGAAGTGTCGGAGGCGCCCCCCTGAGCATGGTCAAACAGTATATTGAGCAACAATCGAGGCCGGACTAGGGGCGCTCTCGCGCCCCTCGCTATCCATCCTCGCACTAGAAGAAGTACGGGGTTTTTCGCGATGTTCGATAAAAACG
>NZ_LVIA01000105.1:0-887 GCF_001596805.1 Halomonas sp. KX33721
TGCAAGCGTTAATCGGAATTACTGGGCGTAAAGCGCGCGTAGGTGGCTTGATAAGCCGGTTGTGAAGCCCCGGGCTCAACCTGGGAAGGCATCCGGAACTGTCAAGCTAGAGTGCAGGAGAGGAAGGTAGAATTCCCGGTGTAGCGGTGAAATGCGTAGAGATCGGGAGGAATACCAGTGGCGAAGGCGGCCTTCTGGACTGACACTGACACTGAGGTGCGAAAGCGTGGGTAGCAAACAGGATTAGATACCCTGGTAGTCCACGCCGTAAACGATGTCGACCAGCCGTTGGGTGCCTAGCGCACTTTGTGGCGAAGTTAACGCGATAAGTCGACCGCCTGGGGAGTACGGCCGCAAGGTTAAAACTCAAATGAATTGACGGGGGCCCGCACAAGCGGTGGAGCATGTGGTTTAATTCGATGCAACGCGAAGAACCTTACCTACTCTTGACATCCTGCGAATTCGGTAGAGATACCTTAGTGCCTTCGGGAACGCAGAGACAGGTGCTGCATGGCTGTCGTCAGCTCGTGTTGTGAAATGTTGGGTTAAGTCCCGTAACGAGCGCAACCCTTGTCCTTATTTGCCAGCGCGTAATGGCGGGAACTCTAAGGAGACTGCCGGTGACAAACCGGAGGAAGGTGGGGACGACGTCAAGTCATCATGGCCCTTACGAGTAGGGCTACACACGTGCTACAATGGTCGGTACAAAGGGTTGCCAACTCGCGAGAGTGAGCCAATCCCGAAAAGCCGATCTCAGTCCGGATCGGAGTCTGCAACTCGACTCCGTGAAGTCGGAATCGCTAGTAATCGTGGATCAGAATGCCACGGTGAATACGTTCCCGGGCCTTGTACACACCGCCCGTCACACCATGGGAGTGGACTGCACC
>NZ_LVIA01000106.1:0-723 GCF_001596805.1 Halomonas sp. KX33721
TATGGGCATTCAAGAACCGCACCCGTCGGGACGACGTGGATTTCAAATTGTTGACCAGCACACTGATCGACAGCCTCGGCGGATATTCCACGAGCAGGTGAACATGGTCTTCTTCACCATCGAACTCAAGGATGCGGCAGTCGAGTTTTTCGCAAGCTGATTCAAATGCCTCTCGGAGCTGCCCTATCATGTAGCCGTCGAACACTTTGCGCCGATACTTCGTCGTAAAAACAAGGTGGACGACTAGCCGAGTGACGCTATGCCGCCCTCGCCGATAACTTTCATACACACTCACTTTACATTCCTCGTTATAGTCCTTAATCTCTGGCTATTATAGCAGTGAGCACTGACATGCTGAAGGCCGCCAAGGTACGCATCTATCCCACGACCGAGCAGGCGGAGTTCCTGAACCGCCAGTTCGGTGCGGTACGTTTCTGCTACAACACCGGCCTTCGCATCATGTCGCATCGCTACAAGCGTCACGGGCAGTCGCTGAGCGCCAAGCACGACATCAAGAAGCTGCTGCCGGTGGCCAAGAAATCGCGCAAGTACGGCTGGCTGAAAGAGGCGGATTCCATGGCGCTCCAGCAGTCTTGCATCAACCTTGATCATGCCTTCCAGCGCTTCTTCGACCCCAAGCAGAAGGCCGGCTATCCGCGCTTCAAGAGCAAGCGGGGCAAGCAGTCCAGCTATCACTGCGTCGGCGTCAAGGCCGGCGACAAC
>NZ_LVIA01000107.1:0-959 GCF_001596805.1 Halomonas sp. KX33721
CCATCTGCACCGGCTAATAGCGCGGTGCCTGCTTGCAGAATGTTGCGGGCCGCATTCACGTCGCGGTCGATGCCCTGAGTACCGCAATCTGGGCAGTCCCAGGTGCGAACATTCAGCGGTAGTGATTCCAGCACAAAGCCGCAGCTATGGCAGCGTTTTGAGCTTGGGTACCAGCGATCAATCTGGACAAACTGCCTTCCCGCCCAGGCCGCCTTGTAGTCAAGCTGGCGAACCAACTCCCCCCAGCCAACATCACTGATGGCGTTAGAGAGATGGCGGTTTTTGACCATATTCTTCACCTGCAAACTCTCCGCTGCAATCACTTGGTTCTCGTTAACGATCTGGCGGGTGAGTTTATGCAGGTGGTCACGGCGCGTGTCAGCGATCTTGGCGTGACAGCGAGCGACCTTTAACCGTGCCTTGGCTCGGTTGTTCGAGCCTTTTTGCTTACGGCTGAGGCGCCGCTGCGCCTTCGCTAGCTTTCGGGCATAGCGGGCAGTGTGGCGGGGATTATTCACCCGATGGCCGTCACTGGTCACGAACAGGTCTTTGATCCCCAGGTCGATACCGACCATCTTGAACGTAATTGGCAACGCCTCAGTGTCTACCTTGCACAAACAGCTAATGAAGTAACGGCCTGCTGCATCCTTGGATACCGTCACTGTGCTCGGTGCCGCAGGCAGGTCGCGGCTCCAGCGGATGTTTAGCGGTTCACGGCACTTGGCGAGCGTGATCTGCCCGTCACGGTACGAAAATGCCGAACTGGCAAAGGTGGCTGACTGCCGGTGCTTCTTCGATTTAAAGCTGGGGTACCGCGCCCGCTTGGCAAAGAAATGCTTGAACGCACTTTGTTGATGGCGCAAGCATTGTTGCAGTGGCACCGAACTAACCTCGGCTAGAAAGGCGGTGTCCGGCTGCTTCTTTAACTGTGTTAGGAACGCGCTGGCATCGTTATAGCC
>NZ_LVIA01000016.1:0-167267 GCF_001596805.1 Halomonas sp. KX33721
GCAGATCATCCTCGACTTCGGGCAGGATATCGGGCGCATGACGGTGCTCAAGACGCTGCGGAGCCGACTGCGTTATCCACGAGGAACGCCATGCTGACCGTCAATCGGCGACACTCTATCCACAAGCAGTTCCAAGCGACACGCGATCGCCAGATATGTCGTGCCTGGCGGGTGGAAAGGCATGACAAAACGGGCCGTCAGCACCGATCAGCACGGTGGGTTTTGGCAATAACGGGCTTGCGAAAGCCAACTTGCACGGGGCGAATGATCAAAAAGTGCTCGCTGGCGGTGATAGGGAAAGTGTCGGCGCCGGCTTCACGGATTCAGGTATATGTCAACGCACTCGCTTGGGTAGTATGAGCAGCGCGCCTTTTACTCGCCTTCGCATTTACCACCTTTCACTCATGTTAGGAAACAACCTGTTATGACGGTGCCTTTACTTGCCCTCTTTCTTTTGTGCTGCTACTGGCCTTTTCACTCGTTGCTGGCACCGCGCTGGCCCAATCTGCCCCACGAGTCGAGCTGGCGAGCGTCAACCGGGAGCCGATTTATCAAGAGCTTAACCTGGTCGGCACGGTGAACTCCCTGGAGGATGCGCTGCTCTCCTCGTCGGTGGCCGGGCTGGTCGCGGGCATAAACAAACACGGCCACCCATCGGTGGCCGCGTCTATTGCCTACTGACAGGATGTTTAGAAAGCGACGTTCAGGCCCAGCCACACCCGGCGGCCGTCATCCACATAGCCGTATTCGTCGTAGGTGATGCGCTCATCAAACAGGTTGTAGATACCGGCGTTCACCGTGGTGCTATCGTTGAGCTGATAGCCAATACCCGCATCCACGAAGGTGTAGGACGGCGCGACAATCGCGCTTTGTGACGGCCCGGTGGTGGGCTGGCTCTCCTCACCCCGGTAGCTCACTTTGGTCCACTGGCTAAGCCGTGCGTTCACATCCCAATCCAACGTGGCCGACACCTGGTGGCGGGGCAGCTGGGTCAGCGGCTCGCCAGCGTACTCGCCGCTTTTCTGTTCGGAATCGGTGAAGGTGTAGCTGGCGGTAAGCGCTAGCGTGTCGGTCAGCGGTGCGCCTAGACTGGCCTCGACCCCTTGGGTCACCGCGTCATCGATGTTGACCCGGTACGTGGGGTCGCTGCCGAACTGGTTCGGGCCTGCATTGCAAATATCGATCGGGCAGGCGATACGGGTGATTTTGTCTTCGAAATCGTTATGGAACAGCGTGAGGCTGCCGTTCAGGCCTGCGTCGTTGCCGTACAGCAGGGCAATCTCTTTATTGAGCGAGGTTTCCGGCTCAAGGTCAGGGTTGCCGTATACATTACCGCCACGACTGATCTGCCCCCAGTCCGGGGTAATTTCCCGCAGGTTGGGGGAACGGTAGCCGGTGGATACGCCGCCTTTCAGGGTCCATTCAGGTGTCATGTTCCATACGCTGTAAAGGCGCGGGCTGAGGTGGCTGCCATAGTTGTCGTCATCGTCCAGGCGCAGCCCGCCGGTCAGTGCCCAGGCGTTTGTCAGCATCCACTCATCTTCCATAAACAGCGCCCACTGGCTGTTCTCAACCGCCGTACGGTCGGAGATTTGGTTGGTGGTGCCATCCTCCAGCGACTCCTCTTCCCAGCTCGCGCCGACGGTGAGCATGTGCATACCCAAGGGAATCACTACGCTGGTTTTCGCGGTGGTGTTGGTAATCTCGATATCCCGCGATTGGTTTTCGCTGCGCTCACGCTGTACGAAGGTTTCGCTGGTGCCCCAGTCGAAGCGGCCGCTATGGGTCAGCGCTACATGGCTATTGGTGTATTCACCGATACTGTCGGTGCAGCCGCCACGGCACCCTTCCGCAGGCGCCGAGCGCCCAACCAGCGAGCGGCGATCCTGCTCGGTGATCCCCGCTTCTGCAGTAAAGTCGTGGTTATCGCTGGCGGCCAGGCTTAGCCGTGCGGTCAGGCTTTGTAAGCTCTTCTCTTCGTAGCCGTTTTCAATATCGTCTTCGTCGCGTTCTGAGGTGCGGCCATACAGCTGCAGGCCTAAACGATCCGCCACCAGCGGCCCGCTTAGGTAGAAGTTGGCTTGGCGGCTGTCGCCGGAGGCGCTGTCTTCCTGCAGCACGGTATCGAGCTGGATGTTGCCGTGCCAGCTATCCGCCACTTTGCGGGTAATCACATTGATCACCCCGCCGATGGCATCGGAGCCGTACAAGGTCGACATCGGCCCGCGCACCACCTCGATACGCTCGATGGCTTGCAGCGGCGGCAGCCAGTCCTGTTCGAAGCCTGCGCTGCCGTTGGGGCGTGATTCGCGGGAGTTTTGTGGGCGGCCATCCACCAGAATCAGCGTGTATTGGGAAGGCATACCGCGAATGGAGATGTCATTGCCGTTATCGCCTGCCCCGCCTCCAGTCACTACCACGCCGGGGACATCCCGCAGCGCATCGGTGACGTTTTGGAAGTGTCCACGCTCCAGCTCTTCACGGGAGATGACGCTGATTGAGGCGGGTGCACTGCTAATTTGCTGCTCAAAGCCAGAAGCGGTGACCACGATATCGTTGAGCTGAGGCGTTTCTTGAGCCGCAACTGCCCCGCAGGCGAGAGATGAGATAGCGCTGGCCAGCAGCGTACGGCGCAAACGTAAAGACATAGCGGGTTCCTTTGAATTGAAAGAGCACTTATACTTAAATACGAATTATTAGCATTTGTATTTTTGCATACTCTTTGCACAAAGAGGCGGGACGGTGCGTTCAACCAACCGGAACAAAAATAGCAATTATTTTCATTCAAATAATTAAGTGGCACAATGGCGTGACCTCGTTCCCCCAGTGGCCCCGACTATGTACGATTTTGATGAACTCGCCGCTTTTGCCGATGTGATGACCACCGGCAGCCTGACGCGCAGCGCACAGAAGCTCGGGCTTGCTAAATCCACGTTAAGCCGGCGCATTAGTCAGCTAGAAGCCCGGCTGAACCAGCCGCTGCTGCGTCGCCAGGCGAACCGTTTGATTCCCACCGAAGCGGGCCTGCTGTTTCACCAGTACTGCACCGAGCTGCTGGCCATGGTCGCCCATAGCCAAGAGGCGCTAGCAGAACTTCGCGAGGAGATCAGCGGTAAAGTGACGCTGGAGGTACACGGTGCGCTGGCCCGAGGCTGGATGGCGGGCGTCGTGGATGCGTTTCTGACCCGCTACCCCAAGGTCGAGCTGACCTTGCACACCCGGGAAACGCCGCCTAGTAAAATGCACAGCAACAGCGTGCATATTTGGCTAGGCGCCACCCATGAGTGTGGGCTGAATCAAGAGCGCTTGGGCCACCTCACCCGCGGCCTCTACGCCAACCCACACTATCTGGCCCACGCGGGAACACCGCAACACCCCCAAGAGCTGGATGCGCATGCCTGGATCGACTTGTTGGATACTGCCTCCAGCGGCCTGCTGCTGCATCACCCCGAACACGCCGACTACCTGTTCAACGCGCCCCGCTCGCGACTCCGGGTAGATCTCACGGCGTTGCACATCGATGCCATTGCCTATGGCCAGGGCATTGGCCTGCTGCCCCACTGGGTGGTCGAGAAGCGTGAGTGCCATCACCCTGGCGATTTGGTGAACTGTTTGCCGGGCTGGGAGCCTGCCCCGCTCCCCATCACGCTGCTTTACGCTTACGGGCACCACTCCCGCCGGGTAAATGCGCTGCTTGAGTTTCTCCGCGAGCAAGTACCTGCTGCGTGGCAAACGCTTCCCGAGGCCGCTCATGCCACCTAAGACATTCGCCTTGCCAGTTAGCCGCCTAATTACCCACAATAGGCGGCCGATGATCGTCAAGGAACGTTAATGCTCGCTGAACTCTTCGCCGTCATGGCGCCAGTGCTGGCCGGTGCCGGGCTGGGTTTTTTATGGGTACGCTTAGGGCAACCCTACCCCGTCGATTTTATTACGCGTTTGGTCTTCAACATTGGCACCCCTGCGTTGGTACTGGCGTCGCTCTCTGGTGCCAACATTGATGCCGGCACCTTTGGGCAGATGATGCTGGCCACCGCGCTGGTCATTATCAGCATGGGGGCAGCCAGCTTTGCCGTGGCCAAACTGCTGCGTCGAGATTGGCGGGTACTGATCGCGCCGATGATGTATCCCAACACGGGCAATATGGGGCTGCCTGTCGTGCTTTACGCTTTCGGCAGCGCAGGTTTTGCTTACGGTATTACGGTGATGGTGACGGTATCGCTGTTTCAGTTCACCTTAGGAGCCGTGCTCAGCAGTAGCGGAAGCCCGATTAAAACGCTGATTAAAACCCCCACGGTTTATGCCATCTTAATTTCCATGGCCCTGCTGTTGACCGACACGCCGCTCCCGCTATGGATGGCCAACACCGTTGACTTAATGTCTGGATTCACAGTACCGCTGATGCTCATCACCCTCGGTGTGTCGCTCGCTAGTATTCAGGTGAAAAGCTTACGCTCAGGGGTTGGCTTTAGCTTGATCCGTATCCCTCTGGCCGCCGCTGCCGCTTGGTTTATTTCTGGTTGGCTTGGCTTACCGCCGCTGGCGCAGAGCATTTTGGTGGTGCAAATGTGCATGCCCGTGGCGGTATTCAACTATCTGTTTGCCCAGCGCGCCCGGCGCGAACCCGCTTATGTGGCCAGTTTAGTCTTCTGCTCAACGCTCATGGCGCTGATCTATTTACCGGTACTCTTGGCACTGTTGATGTAGCCCGGGGGAACCCCGCCCGCTTACGGCAGTCACTGCTAGACTTAGACTCTGATCCAGCGCTAACAGAGGACACTCGATGCCAACTCGATACGCTATGCCCAATCGATATGTCGGCCCCCTGATGACTCCACGCCGTTCACTGCGTTTACAGGCTAAACGCTGGATAGCGCCTTCCCTGGCAGGACTGCTACTTGCCAGCACTGCCCAGGCAGAGGTGGTTCATGATGCCCTGGAAACCGACCACTTCGCTATTACCATTGAGCGCGTGGCCAATGGCTTTGCGAACCCCTGGGCGGTGGCGTTTCTTCCCGATGGTCGCTACTTGGTGAGCGAGCGCAGCGGTGAGTTAAATCTCGTTGACTCTGACGGGCAAACGCAAGTGCTTGAAGGCATGCCCCGCGTCAGCCAAAACGGCCAGGGAGGCCTGCTCGATGTGGCCCTGCACCCTGAGTTTGGCGATGGCGAGCACGATTGGATCTACTTCACCTGGAGCAAGCCTGAGGGCGATAACAGCCGTTCAGCGCTCTCCCGCGTTAAGTGGAAAGGGGATTCGTTAGGCGACGTTGAGCACCTTTTCGTGCAGGATCGCGCCTCCTCTCCCGGCCGACACTACGGCTCCCGTTTGGCATGGCTCAAAGATGGCACGCTGCTGATGAGCATCGGAGACCGCGGCGTAGACCCTTCTCGCGCTCAGGCCAGCGATGACCACGCAGGCTCTACCCTTCGGCTCACCGAGACCGGAGAGGCCCCTGGCGATAATCCCTTTGTGGATGACGACGATACGCTGGATGAAATTTACACCATGGGCAATCGCAATATTCAGGGCATAACCGTTCTCAGCAATGGTGAACCTTGGGCCACCGAGCACGGCCCACGCACGGGTGATGAGCTGAATCAGATTGTGCCTGGCAATAACTACGGCTGGCCGGAGGTGAGTTTAGGCAATGACTATAGTACCAACGAGCCGATAGGCGTTGAATCTAAGCCTGGCATGGTTGACCCGGTATATCGCTTTGATGGGCGCTTTGCCCCCTCAGGTCTTGCCGAGGTGACTAGCGATGCCTTTGAGCCCTGGCAAGGAAGCCTGCTGGCGGGTGGTCTGGGCAGCCAAAAGCTGCTGCGCCTTACCCTTGAAGAGGGCCAAGTGGCCGGTGAAGAGCTGATTTTAGAAGGTGAGATCGGCCGTATTCGCGATGTGCGCCAAGGGCCAGATGAAGCGATTTATTTGCTAACCGACGGCGGCCAAGGCAGCCTTTACCGACTAACGCCCAGCGAGCGCTAACGTTAAGCCACCATCAGGAAGCACGATGCGATTACGTAACCTCATCATCTTAACGGTCATCGTGCCGCTTTTCGTTATCCTGGTGGTCTTTAGCCTGGTGGCGATTAAATCGCTGGAAGATAACGTTCGCTCCAAGCTGCAAACCGAGGTGGAGATTATCACCCGCGCGCTCAGCACCTCGCTGAGCTACGCGGTGGCTCGAGACAGCGCCACGCCGCTAGAAGAGGCGCTGCAGTCGGCGTTTTCGTTTCACCGCATCTACGGGGCCTACGTATTCGATACCCAAGGCCGTGAGGTATACGGCCTTGGGCTAGGTAAAGATCTGTTCACACCGGAAGAGATTCAGCAGGTCATCGAGCGCGACGACCTGCACAGCAGCTACCGACAACAGGAAGGTTGGACCTACTACTCTGCTCTCACGCCGCTACGTACCCAAGACGGCACTGTGCAAGGGGTGCTGCAGGTGAACCGACTCAATACCGGCATTGAGAATTACACCGGGTTTATCAGCATTGTGGCCGTGCTGGTCTTCGTGATTGGCGCGGCGGGCATCGTGTTCAGCATTTGGTGGGGGTTTCGCCACTACATCGAGCGGCCGCTCAACCGTCTGTTGCGCGTCATGCTGCTAGTGGAAGATGGCGACCGCAGCCAACGGGCCACAGTAGACGGTCCGACGGAGTATCGCCGTTTAGCGTCGGGCTTGAACGGCATGCTGGACGCTATGGCCGAAAAAGATCGTGATATCGATGCTCGCCAGCGGCGAGAAATCGAGCTGGAAAAACGCCTGCGCAAATCGAAAAAGCTGGCAGAGCTTGGCGTGTTGGCCGCCGGGGTGGCCCACGAAATTGGCGCACCGCTGACAGTCATCAACGGCCAGGCCCAGCGGTTGGCCCGCAGGGATACGATTGGCGACGACGAGCGTGCTAGGCTTGGCCGGATTCGCGGCGAGGTAGAGCGAATCGTCGAAATTGTCCGCCAACTGATGGAATTAGGCCGACAACATAACGTGGAGAAAGGACACCAAGCCCTTAACCAGCTTATCATTAGTGCCAGCGAGCTAGTCGAGGAGGAGCTGGAACCACGAAATATCTATCTGGATATTGATCTTCCGTCCCCTCCCCCCCATTTATTAGTTAACGGTCAACAAATTGTGCAGGTGCTGACCAACTTATTACGCAACGCCGCCCAAGCCCCGGACGTTAGCCATATTCGTGTTCGCGCCCAGTCGCACAGCGACGAGCTTACGGTATGGGTCGAAGATAACGGGTCAGGCATACCGACTTCGCATCATCATCAAGTGTTCGACCCCTTTTTCACCACCAAGCCGGTGGGCCAGGGCAGCGGCTTGGGACTATCGATGGTGCACCGCATTATTAACGACCACGGCGGGACGATTGGCGTATTTGACAGCGCGCTTGGCGGTGCTGGCTTTGAAATTACGCTTCCCCTTAGTGAAACCGCATCCGCTTGAGGACGACGTTTGTGACCCATCAGGAACACCTTTTACCGTTATTGGTGGTGGAAGATGACGCCGCTATCCGTGAGTTATTAGAGGAAGAGCTCAACGACGCGGGCTATGACACACTGGGTGTCCCCAGCGCTGAAGAGACCATTGCCCTGCTTAGCCACACGCCAGTGGCCATGATGATTACCGATGTACGGCTCCCCGGCATGACGGGCATTCAACTGCTGCAGCAGCTACGCCAGAGTGGCAGCGAGCTAGGCATTATTGTGATCACCGCGTTTGGCACGATTGACCAGGCGGTAGAAGCCTTAAAGCTTGGCGCAGATGATTTTTTAACTAAGCCACTTGATTTAGATGCTATCCGCGAAGCCGTATTTCGCGTACTGGAGCGACAGCGTTTGTCCCTTCCCCACGATGCGGAACTCAGTCACTTCCACGGTATTGTGGGTAAAAGCCAAGCCATGCAGTCACTGTTCCACGATGCGTCTCGATTAGCCAAAAGCGATGCGCCTATTTTGATCCTGGGTGAAAGCGGCACGGGTAAAGAGCTGCTGGCCCGAGCGATTCATCAAGAAAGTAGCCGCCACGAAGCACCTTTCGTTCCCGTTAACTGCGCCAGCATTCCCGCCGACTTGATGGAGAGCGAGTTTTTTGGTCATGTGAAAGGTGCCTTTACCGGTGCTAACGAGGCCAGAAAAGGACTGTTTCATAGCGCCCAGGGCGGCAGCCTGTTTCTCGATGAGATTGGCGAAATGCCGATCAATCTGCAGGCCAAGCTACTACGCGCCCTGCAAGAGAAAACCGTTCGCCCCGTGGGCGGCGAGCGTGAGGAACCAGTAGATGTGCGCATCATTGCCGCTACGCACCGCCACTTGGAAAAAGAGATTGAGCAGGAGAACTTTCGCAGTGACTTGTTCTACCGCTTAGAGACATTCTCACTGCGCATTCCACCGCTACGCGAGCGCGGCACGGATATCGAACACTTGGTGTTCGCACTGATTGATAAGCACGCAGAAGCCCAAGGCAAACAGATCGAACAGATCGAGCCAGAGGCGCTCAATAGCCTGCTGAACTACACCTACCCTGGTAATGTGCGTGAGCTGGAAAATGCAGTTATGCGCGCGGTAACGCTCAGCGAAGCGGGCGTACTGCAGCATCAGGATTTACCTGAGCGCCTGCGCGAACAGTCTAGCCAGCAAAAAAGCAGTGCCGACAGTACCCCAACGCTAAGCGGCGAGGTGCTACCCGGCACGCAGATTCCTGCCCCGGCGCCTGCCCGTTGGCCAAGTTTGGAAGAGGTGGAAAAGCGCTATATTCGCAAAGTGTTGGAAGCGACAGGGGGAAATAAACGGCGGACGGCCGAAGTATTAGGCATCGCCCGCCGCACTCTTTATCGGCGTTTGGAAGATAGCGAGGAGTAAGTCCAAGCCGGTCGCACTCGCCGACCGGCTTTTTCATGCTTACTCCGGGTCACTCACGCCATCGCCGGTCGACTCACGTGTCGCTTGCCCATCATTCGCCATGGGGCCGGTATCCATGGGCTCTTGAGGTTCGTCGGTCGGTACTTTCGAATCGGTGGTCGGTGCTTCGGAATCACCGCAGCCTGTCAGCACGCCCGCCATGAGCAGTGCGCTCAACAGTAGCGCCTGCCCCCTAACCTTATCAGCTGACTGGTTTGCAACCGCCCAAACTCACCGTCATACGCTTTAAACAAGCAAAAAAAAGCCCCCGCGGGCGCGGGGGGCGAAAGGATGATAAACCGTGTGGAGCAGCCGCAGGGAACAGACAGCTGGGTTGGCTTACCATCGTAGGGAGCGTTGACGGCTATTGGCCGTTAGTCATGTCGTCTTCATCATCGGTAGTGTTAACGTCGTCGGTAGTGGTCTCGCTAGCACCGGGCATGGGATCGGTGCCTTCACCGAAACCAGGATTCTCTTCAGGATCGTTGACAGCGCCCGCTTGGGTATTCTCACTCGGCATTGGCTCTTGCGTCGCCGCGGGATCTTCGCCCAAGCCCGGGTCTTCATTCATCGGCTCGTCTGCCATGGTAGGCTCGTTCCCGGTAGCCGGAGCCGTCGTGGTCGTCGCATCCTGCTCCATGGTGTCAGGTTGCTGCGCCGGGGGCATTTCATCTTCGCCGTTGCCACACCCCGCCAGGGCCAAGGTGCTGACGGTTGCGGCTAACATGCACAGTGTCAGCACACGTGGACGCTTGCGCGATTGGCTCACTTGTTTATCCATAAAGATTGCCTCCTTTTTCGACTAACGTGCTTGCGTCACTTGCCAAGCTTTTCTAAAAAGGCACATTCACACTTCATGCCAACATTGAAAAAAATACATTTATATTTAAAAAAAACAATAGCTTATTAAAAAATCGTAGCCACCGTTCGCTGTCACGACAGGGTCATGGGCGTGGGTTCAAAATGGCACATGTGGCGTAATATGGCCTGGCTGGCGGGCGCGTTGTGACACATCCCACCCATTTATGTATAATAATTTTTAATAATTTATTAAACATAACCTCATCTTCTACTTATGAACCGTTTTGTGTCGCTGCTTGCAGGGAGCACGTAAAGGCCGCAGGTAAGCGCATTGAGTAACGACACAAGGCTGCTCATTCAATCAAAAGGCACCGCTGATGGACGAGACACGCCCTGTCAAAATTCAGGTACGCGGCTTGAGTAAGGTCTTTGGCAAACAGCCCAAAAAAGCCCTCGAGTTACGCGACCAGGGCCTCAAACGCCCTGAGATTCTCGAAAAAACCGGCCAAACCCTCGGCCTTTCCGATATCTCCTTCGACGTCTACGAAGGTGAACTACTGGTCATCATGGGCCTGTCTGGCTCGGGTAAATCCACGCTGATTCGCTGTTTGAATCGCCTGATCGATACTACCGAAGGCGAGATCATCATCGACGGAGAGAACATCCCCACGTTGGGTGAAAAAGCGCTGCTGGAGTGCCGCCGCCGTCATTTCTCGATGGTCTTTCAAAACTTCGCGCTTTTCCCCCATCGCACGGTTCAACAGAATGCCGAGTTCGGCCTGGAAATTCGCGGCGTCGAAAAATCGGAGCGCCAGTCGATTGCTCATAACGCGCTGAAGCAGGTGGGCTTAGAGGGCTGGGAAGACGCCTACCCCAATCAACTATCAGGTGGTATGCAGCAACGCGTTGGGCTTGCTCGCGCCCTGGCGAACGATGCCAGCGTGCTCTTAATGGACGAGGCGTTCTCGGCCCTCGACCCGCTGATCCGTAAGGATATGCAGCAAGAGCTACTGCAGCTGCAAAGCAAAATGCAGAAGACCACTGTCTTCATCACCCACGACCTCGATGAAGCGCTCAATATCGGCGACCGCATCGTGCTGCTGAAAGATGGTGAAGTCGTACAAATTGGCACGCCAGAAGAGATTCTGACCAAGCCCGCCGATGACTACGTCCGCCGCTTTATTGAAGGGGTGGACCGCTCGCGCATTCTGACCGCCGAGAGCGCCATGCGCCCGGTACGCACCACCGCACGCGACAGCGATGGCCCACGTACAGCGCTGCATCGGATGCGCGATCACAGCATTGACTCCATCTACGTCACTGACCGTGACCGTCAGTTGTTAGGCCTGCTGGAAGCGGACGCTGCCAGCCGCGCCATTGAGGCAAAAGCCGAGACCATTACCGACCATCTGACTCAAGATTTCCGCAAAGTGCCGCCAGACGAGCCGCTGCAAAACCTCTTCGCCATGTTTAGCGAAAAGAGTTACCCGATTGCCGTGGTGGATGAGCAGCAGCGCCTGCTGGGCGTTGTAGTGAAAGGCGCAGTCCTGGATGAACTGGCACGAGCAGGAGAACAGTAATGGAGATAACACGCATTCCTTTAGGTAGCTGGATCGAAAGCGGCCTGACGTGGCTGACAAGTGAATATTCGGTGGTTACCCGCGGCATTTCCCGCGTGACACAGGCAGGGATCAACAGCCTCAACGATGGCCTAATGTGGCTACCCGAGTGGGCGCTACTGGCGATTATTGCACTGCTGTGCTGGAAACTCGCCAGCACTCGCCTGGCCATTGGTGCGGTTGCCGGGCTGGCTTTGATCTGGAACCTAGGGCTTTGGAACCCGATGATCGAGACGCTGACGCTGGTGGTGATTGCCACGCTGGTCGCAGTAGTCATCGCCCTGCCTGTGGGGATTGCCGCCGCACTATCGGAGCGGCTCTACCGGGTGATCATGCCGGTGCTGGACTTTATGCAGACCATGCCAGCGTTTGTGTATCTGATCCCTGCCATCCCGTTTTTCGGCATTGGCTCGGTGTCGGCGATTTTTGCCACGGTCATCTTCTCCATGCCGCCCGCCATTCGCTTTACCACACTGGGCATCCGCCAAGTGCCGACCGAACTCATCGAAGCTGCCGACGCCTACGGTGCCACGCGAGGCCAAAAACTGTTCAAAGTGCAGTTGCCGCTGTCGCTGCCCACGGTGATGGCGGGCATCAACCAAACCATCATGCTGGCACTGTCGATGGTGGTCATCGCCGCCATGATCGGTGCAGACGGCCTGGGCAGCGAAGTGTGGCGTGCCATTCAGCGCTTGCGCCCTGGCGATGGCTTCGAAGCCGGGATTGCCGTGGTCATTCTAGCCATGCTGCTGGATCGTCTGACGCAGTCGCTGCGCAAATCGCGCCGCTCATAGCCGCTCTCGGCGCTGCGTTGACCATGGCATTTGATCCCTCCGTGATGATTGACCATGCTGAAAGCGCCAAAAGGTAATTTACGTTAAACCACAACACACTATTTATACTGCAGTGGCGCTCGCCACTGCCCATCAACAGGGAGCAAGTGAATGAAAACTCGTACGTTGAATCACCGCATCCGTCTCGCCTCATTAGCCCTCTTCGCTGGCACAGGTCTCGCTGCCGGCAGCATGGCCCACGCCCAAGATCAAGGCACGGTCAACTTGGCCTATGTCGAGTGGTCCTCTGAAGTCGCTTCCACTAACGTCATTGCTGCGGTTCTCGAGCAGGCAGGGTTCGAGGTGGAACTGACCTCGCTGTCCGCAGCGGCCATGTTCCAAGCCCTCTCCACGGGTGATGCCGATGCCATCGTCGCCGCCTGGCTGCCCACCACTCACGCAGAGTACATGGAGCGTGTCGGTGACAATACCGAAGACTTAGGCCCCAATCTGGATGGCACCAAGCTCGGCTTGGTCGTACCTGAGTACACCGACGTGGACTCCATCGCCGATCTGAACGACAACGCCGACAGCTTCAACGGCGAGATCATCGGTATTGACCCCGGTGCCGGCCTGATGGCACTCACCGAAGAGGTCGTGGATACCTATGACCTCGGGCTGAACCTGCGCAGCGGCAGCGGTGCTACCATGACGGCTGCTTTGGCCAGTGCCATCCAAAACGAAGAGGATGTGGTCGTCACTGGCTGGACGCCGCATTGGATGTTTGCTCGGTTCGATCTGAAGTACCTCGAAGACCCAGAAAACGTCTACGGCGGTGCCGAGCAGATCCATACCGTCGTACGTAGCGGTCTGGAAGAAGACATGCCAGAAGCCTACGCCATTCTGGATGCCTTCGAGTGGACGCCCGAGCAGATGGGCGAGGTGATGCTGATGAACCAAGAAGATGGCAGCGACCCCTACGAAAATGCCAAGCAGTGGGTAGAAGAGAACCAAGACGTGGTCGAGCAGTGGCTCAACGGCTAGTCATACTCTGCCCGAGCGTTAAATGACAGAGGGCTTCGGCCCTCTGTCGTCGTTGTAAATGTGACGTTTTTTCGTGCTAATGTGCCCGCGCGTTGAACAAAGATTAAGCAACGTTTGCTACTGTTACTGATGTAATACACGCCTGCTAACGCATTGGTGATTGGCCAGAAGGTAACTGCTGGCCCATCCAGGTGCGTTTGGCGGTTTCTGTCCGACATGGAGAGGCTCCCGTGGATAATCCTGACTCTAAGCATCCCGCTGATGAGCCGGTATCAGAAGGCATCCCCGCCCCTGATGGTCCGGCTAACCTGATCGATACCGATTATGTGATCGGCCAAGACAACATTACGACGAGTGCAATGGGCTTCAACCTTGACCTACACGGCAAGGTATTCACCATTTCGTCACTCGTGGTACTGCTGTTCGTCATACTCACCTTGGCACTGCAAGATACGATTTCGCCGATCTACGACGCCGTTTTTGGCTTCCTGACCGGCAATCTGGCTTGGTTCTTCATTTTGGCCGCCAATATCTTCGTTCTGCTTTGTCTGGGCCTGATCGTATCGCCGTTGGGCAAGATTCGCATCGGCGGAGCGGACGCCAAGCCTGATTTCACTTATACCGGCTGGTTTTCCATGCTGTTTGCGGCGGGTATGGGCATTGGGCTAATGTTCTTTGGCGTCAATGAGCCGCTGACCCACTTCGGCACCTCTTTGGAGGGTGGCGACTGGGCACCGCTGGCTGGCGCTGAGGGCGATACGGCAGGCGCAGCGGCGCTGGGCATGGCGGCAACGATCTTCCACTGGGGTCTGCATCCGTGGGCGATTTATGCCGTGGTGGCTCTGTCATTGGCGCTATTCTCGTTCAACAAAGGCTTGCCGCTCTCCATGCGCTCGGTGTTCTACCCGCTACTGGGTGAACGCGTTTGGGGTTGGCCGGGCCACTTGATCGACATTCTGGCGGTGTTTGCCACACTGTTTGGTCTGGCCACGTCACTGGGGCTGGGCGCCACCCAGGCCGCTGCTGGCTTGACCTATCTGTTTGGCGCGCCGGAAAGTGATATCACGATGATTCTGCTCATCATCGGTATCACGATAATAGCGACTGGCTCGATCGTTGCCGGTGTCGACAAGGGCGTACAGCTGCTGTCGAAAATCAACATCGCCATGGCTGCCGCGCTGCTGTTCTTCGTGATCGGTGTCGGCCCGACGCTGCTGATTGCGACTGGCTTTTTCGAGAACCTATTGAGCTATGTGGTTCATCTTCCGGCCCTCTCCAACCCCTTTGGCCGTGAAGATGCCAACTTCAGCCAAGGCTGGACTGCCTTCTACTGGGCCTGGTGGATCTCCTGGTCACCCTACGTCGGCATGTTCATCGCGCGGGTTTCCCGTGGCCGTACCGTTCGTGAATTCCTGATCTCGGTGCTGCTGGTGCCTTCGGTCGTCTCGGTACTGTGGATGACGACCTTCGGTGGCACTGCCATCGACCAGTACGTGAGCCAGGGTATCGAAGCCGTGCGTGACGCCGGTGTGGACCTGCAGCTGTTCGTGATGCTGGAGCAGTTGCCGCTGTCGCAGATCACCTCGTTCATTGCGATTCTGCTGGTCATCATCTTCTTCGTGACCTCATCGGATTCTGGCTCGCTGGTCATCGACTCCATTACCGCAGGTGGCAAGGTCGATGCACCGAAACCGCAGCGTGTGTTCTGGGCGATCATCGAAGGCGCGATTGCCATTGCACTGCTGCTGGGGGGCGGTTTGACGGCCCTGCAAACCATGGCCGTGTCGACCGGGTTCCCGTTCACCATCATTCTACTGGTGGCCTGCTACGCCATCATCAAAGGCTTGATGAGCGAACCCAAAGCAGTGTAAGTAACAGCTTCAACTCGGCAAGACGTCAACGGGCAGCCCAAGGGCTGCCCGTTTTATTATGCAAAGAAGGTGCGAGCGCTAACACCACAGCGCTTTTAAAGGCGTCTCAGGGCTATAGCGATTGGCGATTTGCGCCTGCAAAAGCTCGGCAGTGGCAAGAGCATCAATGAGCGCATGGTGGCCTTGGTAAACGGGTAAGCCGTAGCGCTCGCGGCTGGCGTTGAGGCGAATCGATACCGGCGGACGCCCCAGCCAGCGGCGAAAGCGTGCCCACAGTGTTTGTCGATGCCACCGCGCTTCCAACGACATGGTATCGATCATGGGAAACAACACCCCCTCACCACGGCGCGCCTTCACCGCCGCATCGAGAAAAGGTCGCTCGATATTACGAAAGTGAACCACCACGACCCGCCCGGCCAACACCGTCAACAGCTCGTCTAGCACGCTATCCAAGTCTGGCGCATCGGCAATCTCCGAGTGCGTGATGTGGTGATACGCTATCGATTCCTCATCTAACGGACGGGGCGGTTTCACTACCCAGTAACGGCGCTGAGCCATGGATATACGCCCTAACGTAAACGGCACGACGCCAATGCTGACGATCGCATGGCGTCGCTCATCGAGTCCGGTGGTTTCCATATCCAGCGCGACGAGCGGCACCTCGGACAGCGGCGTCTCGGGATCAGGTATCGGCGTATCGAAAAAGCGTATCAAGGTGTCATCTTTGGCCCGCTCGGCCCGAGCGGCCATATAGCCCTTCCAATCGGCTTGAGTGACCTTTTGGCGCGGACGAATACCGTGCATATCAGCGCCTCTGCCGTTGGCTGGGAACGGGGTAGCGGAACTTCAAAAACTTCTGAGCATTGCTCAACACCTGAAAAGCATCCTTTAGAGTGTGCCGTTCGCTGTCTTCTACGTTCTCCGGCTCGATATTGTTGTCCGGCTCACGCTCTTCCTGCAGGTCGATCATTTGGTGACGGATCCGCGACATGCACAAGAACTCGAGCGCATAGCTGAGTTTGTCACTCACCCCGGTGGCTAGCAGCTGGGTTTTGCTGATGTCGTCCAAGCGCTGGAAGGAGTTTTGCGCTTTGGAACCGCAGGCCAATGCATGCACGCGAATCAAATCCACCATCGGTGCCGTTCCGCGCCGCTTTAGGTTGATGGAGTTGTTGTGCTTGCCATCTTTTTCCATCACGAAGGTGCGGAAGAACCCCAAAGGCGGCGTGCGATTAAGCGCATTACGCGCCATCGCCGCCAGGAATAGCGGCGACTTGGGAGCGGTTTGGGCAATCAAATCCTGCAACGTTTCAACGAACAGGTCTTCCCCATAGACGCTATCCAGATCAAAAAATATCGAGCTGTGCAGCAGCTTCTCGGGCGTTGGGTTCGCCATCCAGTCATGGAAGTAGCGTTTCCATACCGACAGCGGCTGACGCCACTGGCGATTGGTCGCCATCACATCGCCCTTGCAATAGGTGTAGCCACAGGCGGCCAAGCCATCGCTGACGAACGCCGCCAGGGCATGGAAGTACTCGTCGTGCTCTTCGGGGACGAAGTCATCAGAGAGAATCAGCGCATTATCCTGGTCGGTGACAATGCTCTGCTCATTACGCGCCATGGAGCCATTGACCATATAGCAATAAGGCACTGGCGGCGGCCCAAGGGTATCTTCTGCCAGTTCCAGCAGCCGGCGAGTAAAGCTGCGTCCAATCGTAGAGAGCGCACTGCCCACCATTTGCGAGTTAGCGCCCTCCTGCACCATGCGTACGAACGCCGCTCGAACGTCCGGCGCCAGCTTGGCAAGCCCCTGGGCGCTGGACTGGTTGAAGATATTGCTCACCAGATAAAGACCGCTCTGGGTTTCATAGCGAATAATATCGGAAAGGTGCACGACCCCCACCGGGCGCTGGCGGTAAAGCACCGGCAGGTGATGCACGTTGCTACGCAGCATGGTCAGCATCGCTTCATACACGGATGCATCGGACTGGACGGTAATCAGCCGCTCGGAGATGACCTCTCCCACAGGGGTGCTGGGCGATAGCCCCTCGGCCACGACCCGCGTGCGGAAATCGCTATCGGTGAGAATGCCGCACACCTGCCAGGTTTTGCCTTCGCTATCCTGGAAGCTGTAGCGGGGGTTATCGCTACCTTCATTAATCACCAGCACCGCAGAGGCCTGGGCATCGCTAATCTGCTTGGCCGCCTGTTGTACGCTGGTGGTGGATTCGACCATCACCGGGTAACGGGTGACCAGCTTACGAATACGGGTCACCATCATGTCGTTAGACTTCTTCTGCTGCTCGGCGGCGGTCTCTAACCGAGGACGCTCCAACTCGACGAAGTCAGCGAAGTCATCATCCTCTTCGCATAGCCGTTGAAATACCTCATTGGGAATAAAGTAAATCAAGGTATCTTCAATAGCTTTGGCGGGAAAACGCACCTTATGGTTACGCAGCAGGCTAAAGTGGCCAAAGATATCCCCCTCGCCTAGGCGGTTATAGAGCTCCCCTTGGCGGCGATAGACTTCAACTGCGCCGCTGCGGATGTAGCAAAGCTCGTCGAGGGTATCGTTGAGCTCCAGAATATCGCTGCCCGTTTTGAAGTAGCTTACCTCTACCTGCTCGGCAATCGCGTCCAGCAGCTCATCCGACAAACCATCAAACGGGGGAAACTGCCCCATGTGCTGGCGTATTTCTAATAACTCGACGTCCATACGCTCTCCTGCTGGGCGCTTTGTCTCTCTAGCTGGCTATCCGGCAGCCAATCCTGGGCTAAGTTTGTCTTGAACAACCAATATCGACAACCCTTGGGGAATGAAAACGTAGTGATAAATAATGGTGACTAATAAAAAAGCCCAACGCATGTACGTTGGGCTTTGGTCGGCTTGCGGCGTGACAGTTACTTCGCACGTTAAGGAAAATCTGTCACTATCCGCATAGCCTTAGATGAATCACTTAAGAAATGGCGCTTATGACTGGTTAGCCATCTCTTGAACGCGCTGCATCATTTCTGGATCTTGCTGGATGGATTGACCGATAGCATTGAACGTGTCGACGTCCAAGCCGCTATCTTCGACGACTTCGATCATGCGGTCGTTAGCTTCAGCGCGAACTTCCTGTTGTGTGGCTTCGTCTTCTGCTTCCTGCAGACGCTGGGTGTACTCTTGCGAGATCACGGCGATTTCTTGAGAAGCATCGGCGAACTGCTGTAGCTGCTGATCAGAAAAATCCTGAGTCGGGGCTTGTTGAGTAGCCATTGGGTCTTGCGCTTGACCGTCGGCTTGTTGGGCGTGAGCGGTGCCCGCCATCAGACCCGTCGCAAGAAGTGCAGCAGAGAACAGAGCAGTCATACGTTGCATGGTAAGAAACCTCATTGACGCGTTATGAATGTGCCCAGTGTGACGCGTCGTTTGGGCGCTGGTTCAATCTTTTATGTAAAATCAAGTAACAAAAAGAACAAAACATAAGTTATTCACGCAGCAACTCATGCTGCTATAGGAGAATTATGTCTAGTATTTTCAATGCTTTAAAAGAAAAAGACGCCGCCTCTCTCGGGCTTGCCGCCATGCCTGGTATCTTCGTTCTTTTATGGAGCACGGGCTTTATTGGCGCAAAATTTGGCCTCCCCTACGCCGAACCCTTCACCTTTTTGTTCCTCCGCTTCGTACTCACCCTACTGCTACTGACTCCCTTGATATGGATAATGCGAATTTCATGGCCTTCATCACCTACGTTATGGAAACATATCGCGGTATCGGGTTTGCTGGTTCATGGCACCTACTTAGGCGGTGTATTTTACGGTATCTATTGGGGCATGCCTGCGGGTCTGGCCGCGCTTTTGGTTGGCCTGCAGCCACTCCTCACCGCCGCCTGCGCAGGACCGCTGCTCGGCGAGCGGTTGACCAGACGGCAGTGGTTAGGCCTGTTGTTGGGATTGGTCGGCATCAGCTTGGTTCTGGGCAGTAAGCTGGAACTCGGCAGCACGCTCTTTAGCGGCTTTGGGATGGGCGCATTGGTGAGCGTGATGGCTGCCCTAGTGGGTATCTCGCTTGGCACCCTATACCAAAAGCGCTACTGCACCAGCATGCCACTACTGTCGGGCGCAGCGATCCAGTACATGGCGGCAGGTGGACTGTTGGGCATTGGCGCCCTACTGTTCGAAAGCCGCGAGGTGGAGTGGAGCACAACGTTCATACTCACGCTTGGCTGGCTCGTGCTGATTCTATCAATTGCCGCTATCCTGCTATTAATGGCCTTGATAAAGAAGGGGGAGGCTTCTCGTGTAGCGAGTCTCTTTTATCTGGTGCCTCCAGTCACGGCACTTCAGGCGTGGTGGCTATTCGATGAGCGTTTGCCGCTCCTTGGCTTAGCAGGTATGGTAATCACCATTGCCGGTGTGGTCATGGTGGTGCGCCCTTCAAAAACATAACTCATACGATAATGATGAAAATTCCAGGGCTTGGAAAAAATGACTGCACAACCTCACTGCGCCAGGGTAAACGGCGTTTGCAATCGCTGTGATACGCCGGTTCCCTTCGCGTTTACGATGGCTTTTCAACCGATAGTAGATGTGACTCAGCGGCAGGTGGTTTATTACGAAGCATTAGTGCGTGGCATAAACGGAGAGTCAGCCTTTTCGATCCTCAGTCAAGTGACCGATGAGCTAATGTACCGCTTTGATCAAGCTTGCCGGGTAAAGGCAATCGAACTTGCCAGCGAGCTGGGCATGACTGAACGGCTTTCGATTAACTTTCTGCCTAATGCTGTGTACGAGCCGGAAGCCTGCATTCAATCGACGCTAGAGACATCACGCCGGGTCGGCTGGCCAACTGAGCGGCTCAATTTTGAAATTACTGAAACCGAGCGCGTAGTGGATCGTGCCCATATGCGCTCAATTATCGACAGCTATCGCCGTATGGGCTTTACTACGTCGCTGGATGATTTCGGCAACGGCTACGCGAACTTGGACCTACTGACGGACCTTCACCCCGATACGCTAAAAATCGACCGCGAACTGGTGATGAAGTGCGATAGCAATAGCCGCCGCCAAGCCATTCTGAAAAGCATGGTGGCACTGGCCCGCACCCTGGGTACCCAGCTAGTGGCGGAGGGTGTCGAGACCCGGGAAGAGTCGCGCTGCCTGTTGGCGCTGGGTATTGCCGTGCAGCAAGGCTATTACTTTGCCCGCCCAGAGGTGGGCAAACTGCCCACCGTGGCGCTGGAAAAGTATGACTAGAAAAACCTATGGTTCGTTAGTTGTGAACGATTAAAGCCGTTCAAGATAGGAAGTGCCGCCTAAATTACGCATTTGCTGGCGAATCCATTGGCTGCGACGCTCTACCTGGGCGTCGGGCCTAGAGGCACTGCGATTCCGAGGATTGGGTAAAATGGCGGCTAGCAGGCTTGCCTGCCTCTCGGTCAAGGCACTTCCGGAAGCACCAAAGTAGTGGTCGGCGGCAGCTTCCAGCCCAAACACCCCGGTATCCCACTCGGCCACGTTCAGGTACACCTCCAGAATCCGCTGCTTGCTCCAGAAGGTTTCGATCAGCAGGGTGAACCAAGCCTCCAGCCCTTTGCGCAGCCAGCTGCGCCCACTCCATAGGAAAACGTTCTTGGCCGTTTGCTGGCTGAGCGTACTGGCCCCCCGCAGCCTCGAGCCATCGCGGCTGGCCTCCCAGGCACGACGCAGCTCCACCACATCGAAACCTCGATGAATCGGGAAGCGTTGGTCCTCGGCGGCAATCACCGCCAGCTTGGCGTTATTCGAGAGATTCTCCCAACTACGCCACTGGCGCTGAATATCAACCGGTTCGCTGTTTATCCAGCTTTGCACCTTACGTTCAACCATCACCATGGAGCCCGGTGGCGGAACAAAGCGAAATAGCAGCACCAGGGCAACGGAGAGCACCACGAAGCCAAGCGCACCACGCCAGATAAGACGCCATAACAGACGAAGAAAACGGCGCAGCGCGCGATTGAGCATCTCGGAATCCTTAGCGTTTCATGAGGTGTTCCGCATGATAGCGCAAATGGTCCTCAATGAACGAGGCGATAAAGAAGTAGCTGTGGTCATAACCTGGCTGGCGACGCAGCGTCAGCGGGTGGTCATGCTCTTCACACACGGCTTCCAAACGCTCGGGCATCAGCTGCTCTTCCAAGAACTGGTCCGCTTCGCCTTGGTCGATAAACAGCCGCTGGCGGGACGCCCCGTTGGCCACTAGCTCGCAGGCGTCGTACTGGCGCCAGCGGGACTGGTCATCACCCAGATAGCTGGTGAACGCTTTTTGCCCCCAGGGGCAGTTCATGGGGTTCACAATCGGCGCAAAGGCGGAGACCGAACGGAACCGGCCAGGATGGCGCAGGGCAAGAATCAGCGCCCCATGGCCACCCATGGAGTGACCGCTGATAGATTCGCGCCCATTAACGGGGAAGTGCTGGCGCACCACCGACGGTAACTCTTCAATCACGTAATCGTACATACGGTAGTTGGATTTCCACGGCGCCTGGGTGGCGTTCACGTAGAAACCCGCCCCGGAGCCAAGGTCATAGCTATCGTGCTCGCCGGGGAGATCGGTGCCACGCGGGCTGGTATCCGGACAGATAATCGCCACGCCTAATTCGGCGGCAATGCGGTGCGCGCCAGCCTTCTGCATAAAGTTTTCGTCGTTGCAGGTCAGGCCCGATAGCCACCATAACAGCGGAACACGCTCGTTTTCTGCCTGGGGTGGCAGGTACACGGCGAAGACCATGTCGCAATCCAGCGCCCGGGAGTAGTGGCGGTAGCGCTTGTGCCAACCGCCGCAGCTGCGGTTGGCCGACACCAGTTCTAAGGTTTCACTCATGCTCATGGGGCAGGCTCCTTCAGAAGATGAAAACGCGGCGGGTCTCCCCTACCGCGTTCGTTTATCTGGTTTCTTTCGCTAGATGATACTCAGTAATGCAGAACGGTACGAATGCTCTTGCCGGCATGGAGCAGGTCGAAGGCTTCGTTGATCTTCTCAAACGGCATGTCATGGGTAATGAAGTCGTCGATGTTCAGCTCGCCGTTCATATAACGCTCTACATAACCCGGCAGCTCGCTACGGCCTTTCACACCACCGAACGCCGAGCCTTTCCAAACGCGGCCTGTCACCAGCTGGAAGGGACGGGTTGAGATCTCTTCGCCTGCGCCTGCCACGCCGACAATGATCGATTCACCCCAGCCTTTGTGGCAGCACTCAAGCGCTGAACGCATCACGTTGACGTTGCCGATACACTCAAACGAGTAGTCGACGCCGCCATCGGTCATATCAACGATGACCTGTTGGATCGGGTCACTGTAATCTTTGGGGTTGACGAAATCAGTCGCGCCGAACTGCTTGGCCAGCACAAATTTGTCTGGATTGACATCAATCGCGATGATTTTAGAAGCTTTCGCCATCACCGCCCCCTGAATCACCGCCAAGCCAATGGCACCCAAGCCGAACACGGCAACGGTAGAGCCGGGCTCTACTTTCGCGGTATTCATAACGGCACCAATACCCGTGGTAACACCGCAGCCCAGCAGGCAGATTTTATCCATCGGCGCTTCTTTGGAGACCACCGCCAGCGATACTTCCGGCAACACGGTGTACTCACTAAACGTGGAGGTGCCCATGTAGTGGTGCAGCATTTTGCCGTCTAGCGAGAAGCGTGATGTGCCGTCTGGCATGACACCTTTACCTTGGGTCGCACGTACGCTACCACAGAGGTTGGTTTTACCTGAGAGGCAGAATTTACACTTACCGCACTCGGCGGTGTAGAGCGGAATAACGTGGTCGCCAGGTTTCACGCTGGTAACACCTTCGCCCACTTCTTGAACAACGCCCGCGCCCTCGTGGCCCAGTACGGCAGGGAAGTTGCCCTCAGGGTCGGCACCGGACAGCGTAAAGGCGTCTGTGTGACACACGCTGGTGGCGGCCATTTTCACCAGCACTTCTCCCGCCTTCGGGCCTTCAACATCAATCTCAACCAGCTCAAGCGGCTTACCCGCTTCTAATGCAACCGCAGCACGTGATTTCATGGTCACTCCTAGCTAAAGTTTATTGACTATCGTTTAAATGTCTGTGAGTGAGCACGCCGTGGCGCACTCGACTTACCAAGGGTGTGGATTACTCGCTATCGCGGGCGATAGGCGCAAACTCAATGGGCAGCCAGCGGTAGCCTTCTTCGTCTTCGACGATGTGACCGATGCCCGGGAACGGCATGTGAGCACCGGCCACCCAGTGCTTCTCATCGACCGCTCTCTCCAGCACCGCTTCACGTGTGTGTACCGCTTGCTCGGGGTCGGAATCGAATTCGATGGCAACGCTTGGGTCAGCAAACTGCACGCCGTAGCTGTGGACGACATCGCCCCATACCAACATGGCGTCGTCATCACTATTGAGCATAAAGCTCGCATGGCCCGGCGTATGGCCGTGAGTATCCCGCGCAACGATGCCCATCAGCAGCTCATCGCCCGACGCAAAGGGGCTGAATCGGCCAGCCTCTTGATAGGGCGCCACGGCCTCTTGTGCCATGGTAAAGAAGGCACGCTCCTCCTCTGGAAGCGCTTGAGAGCGCTCTTCGTCCAACCAGAAGTCAGCGTCGCCTTCGCTGGCGCGCAGCTCGGCATTGGGATAGACCGCCTCACCGTTCTCATCCACCAAACCGCACACATGGTCCGGGTGCAGGTGGGTCATCAAGATCGTATCGACCTGTTCCGGTGCATAGCCCGACGCGCGTAAGTTCTGCTCGACCTGGCCCAGAGTGGGACCAATGCACGCCGTGGCCAGCGTGAAGAGATCATCGACATCATCAAACACTCCATGAAAACGCGAGATAGACCTGAAGTGTAGGTCAGCTAGGCGAGAAAGATAAAGCGGGATACACTCACAAGATTATTGCTCCTGAGCAACAATCTCTTTCATTAAGGGTTCGCCATGCAGCGCTGGGATCGTATCGAAGCCTTCGTCGAGGTGGTCAGGCTGGGCACCTTTTCCGCCGCCGCTCGACACCTCAAAGTCTCTACCTCGCATATCAGCCGTTTGGTCAGCCAGCTAGAGAACCAGCTAGGCGTGCAGCTACTCTACCGCACCACACGGCAGATTCGGCTGACCGATGCTGGGGCCTTGTACGCGGAGCACTGCCGCCATTTGTTCGATGGGCTGCGTGATGCCGAGCAGGCGATCAGCGAGCTGCAGGCCAAACCCCATGGGCTACTAAAACTGACCTCGGCAACGACTTTCGGCGAGCGCTACGTTGCCCCGCTAGTCAATGACTTCCAGCGCCTGCACCCTCAGCTCGAAGTACACATGCACTTCACCAATCGCCCGGTGGAGTTGATCGAAGAGGGTTTCGACATCGCCATTCGCATGGGGGTGTTGAAAGACTCCAGCCTGATTGCCCGGCGGCTGTGCGGACGCCGCGAATACGTGGTGGGCTCACAGGCCTATTTTCGTCAGGCGCCCCGTCCCCACACGCTGGGCGAGCTGAGCCAACACCGCTGCCTGCTGGGGTCGCGCCCCAACTGGCTGTTCGAAGTGCACGGTCAGCGGCGAGAGGTCAAGGTAGAGGGGTGCTGGAGCAGCAACTCGGGGCCTGCCCTGCTGGATGCCGCCCTCAAAGGGCTGGGGCTCGCCCAGCTGCCGGATTACTACGTGGCGCCTTATCTGGCCAGTGGAGAGTTAGTGTCGGTGCTGGAGCCGTTCCAACACCACGACACGGCGGTGTGGGCGGTCTACCCGCGCCACCGCCACTTATCGCCCAAGATTCGTCAGTTGGTCGACCATTTGGTCGACCATATCGACACTCTGTTACCCGCTCATTAGCATTCGATGGCATTGACTGCGAGACCACCTTTCGAGGTCTCTTTGTACTTATCCTGCATATCGCGACCGGTATCGCGCATGGTGCGGATCACCTTATCCAGCGAGACAAAGTGGTCGCCGTCACCGTGTAACGCCATGCGGGCGGCATTAATCGCCTTGACAGACGCAATCGCGTTGCGCTCGATACAGGGCACCTGGACGAGTCCTGCCACTGGGTCGCAGGTCAGCCCCAAGTTATGCTCCAGGCCAATTTCCGCAGCGTTTTCTACCTGCCGCGGCGTACCGCCCAGCACTTCGGCCAGCCCGGCCGCCGCCATGGCGCAGGCAGAGCCCACCTCCCCCTGACAGCCTACTTCAGCGCCGGAAATTGAAGCGTTCTTTTTGCATAGAATGCCCATGGCACCGGCAGTCAGCAAAAAATTCACTACATCGGCATCGCAGGCGTCCGGCTCGAACTTTAGATAGTACGCCAGCACGGCGGGCACGATACCCGCGGCACCGTTGGTAGGCGCGGTCACCATTCGCTTACCAGCGGCATTTTCTTCATTCACTGCTAGCGCAAACAGGTTGACCCAGTCCATCACGGTAAAACTGGTCACAATCAGGCGCTGATTGTCGGGCGGCGAGAGCAGTTGCTGATGCAGTGAATGGGCGCGGCGGCGGACATTTAAGCCGCCCGGTAGGCGCCCGGTGGCCTCCAGGCCATTATCAATGCTCTGGCGCATGGCGTGCCAGATGGTGAGTAATTCGTCACGTATCGCGGCTTCGCTACGCCAAGCTTTCTCGTTTTCTAACATCAGCTCGCTGATGCTTAGGCCGTGCTGCTGGCACAGTGTCAGTAACTCATTTGCTGACTCAAAGGGATAAGGCAACGCTGTTTTGTCTTCATCCAGCCCGCCTCGGTCAGCGCAGGCCTGGTCCACATAAAATCCACCGCCCAGGGAGTAATAGGTGTTCGTACTGATCACCGTATCGCCTTCATACGCCGTGAGTACCATGGCGTTAGGATGAAACGGCAGGCAGGCCTCATCCCATTCGATATCACGTGCGCGCTGAAACGCTAGCGCTTGGCCGTTGGGAAGCCTCAATGGCTCGCTGTTATCCAATGCGGCTAAGCGCTCGGCGATAGTATCAAGGTCAACCGCCTCTGGCGTCTCGCCCATCAACCCCATCACCACGGCATTATCAGTGCCGTGACCGACACCAGTCGCTGCCAGCGAGCCGTGCAGCCTTACCACCACACGGCTGATATTGGGCGCTGTCAGCGCCATGACGAAATCTCGCGCTGCCCGCATGGGCCCAACGGTATGTGAGCTGGATGGGCCAATGCCAATCCGAAACAGATCAAACACACTAATTGCCATAAAAGTGCCTGCCCCTAGAGGTAATTATTACGCTTCTTGTAGCGCTACTTTGTAGCCTAACCGGCTAGCCGTCGAGCAATTCTCAGCTAGTTAGACGTGCGAGCATAGAAATGTGACGATATAATTAACATTCACCCCTGCATGTTTGTTTGCCTCCCGTAACATTTTATCTCCGATAAGGGCACTGGTATGTCACCATCTCCCCCCTGGGCGATTAGCTTTCGCACCGCGCTACTTCGTGCCACTCTGTACACGCTCGCCATCGGCGGTATCGCCCAAGGCGGTTACCTGGAAGTGCTTTACCTGCCCGAGGTGCGCTATACCGAGCTTGGTTTTACCGAATTCACCCAAACCTTGGTATTGGCAAGCTGCTGCGCGCTACTGATCTATATTCGCCACGTATTGAACGTATGGCCCACCGTCACGCTGCTGCTGGCGTTTATCGGCGCATCGCTCGTGCGTGAGCAGGACTACTTTCTCGATCACTACGTGGCGGAAGACACCTGGAAATATCTCGTCGCGCTGATCGTGCTCCCCAGTCTTGGCTGGGTCATCTTTCACCGCCAGCGGTTTTTGGAAGAGTTTCGCCACTACAGCAACACCTTCTCGTTTGGCCTATTTGCGGCAGGCGTGCTGGTCACCTATATCTTTTCTCGCCTTTATGGACGCCAAGATTTTTGGCGAGCCGTGTTGCAAGAGCACTATATCCGTGACTTCAAAGACATTGCCGAAGAGGCCATCGAACTACTCGGCTACAGCTTGATTCTGTTTGCCACCATCGAGCTTCTCTTTCTCGCACGACGCATCCATCGCGCACGGCAAACGCCTTAACCAATCACTTATCCCCCCAGCCAAACACCGCTGACGCCCCGCGTCAGCGGTGTTTCATTTTTTACATCTCCCTATACGTAAAGCCATTTGCGCCGCTTGCATTATCAACGTAGTGTCAGCCACCAAACCTACATGGGCATTTTTGCTGAAAAATAACCTATCAACGATATAAATCTTATGACAAACTCACAAAATCGCGAAGAAAACCTAAAACGCGGAGCATTTACCCGCTTTCTCGATAGCGTCGAGTGGCTAGGTAATCTGCTGCCGCACCCGGTCACACTATTTGCCATTCTCTGCGTACTGGTCGTTGTGGCGAGCGGCATTGCGGCAGCGCTTGGCGTTTCAGTCGCTGACCCGCGCCCCGCCAATGAGGGCGAGTGGATTGCAGTGAACTCACTCTTAAACGCGGAAGGTCTACGCCGCCTGGTTACCGAAATGGTGACTAACTTCACCAGCTTTGCGCCCCTGGGCACGGTACTAGTGGCCATGCTAGGGGTGGGAGTTGCCGAACACTCTGGCTTGTTGTCCGCTAGCATGCGCGCACTAGTGCTTAACCGTTCACCACGCATCGTCACCTATGCAGTGGTGTTTGCCGGAATCATGTCGAACATGGCCGCCGAGCTTGGCTATGTGGTACTGATTCCGCTAGCAGCGATGATCTTTCATTCCTTAGGTCGGCACCCGCTAGCGGGCCTGGCGGCGGCGTTTTGTGGCGTCTCCGGCGGCTACAGCGCCAACTTATTGATTGGCACCGTCGACCCGCTGCTCTCTGGCATTACCCAGGAAG
Source organism: Halomonas sp. KX33721 (assembly GCF_001596805.1). Classification (NCBI taxonomy): domain Bacteria; kingdom Pseudomonadati; phylum Pseudomonadota; class Gammaproteobacteria; order Oceanospirillales; family Halomonadaceae; genus Halomonas; species Halomonas sp. KX33721. The sequence continues at coordinate 27,837 of NZ_LVIA01000016.1, forward strand.
CGGCACGGTTGCTCGACCCTACCTATTCAGTCGGGGCTGAAGCCAACTGGTTCTTTATGTTTGCCAGCACCTTCTTTGTGACTCTCATTGGCGGCTTGGTCACCGAACGCATTGTGGAACCTAAGCTTGGCAAGTTTGACTCCGCCTATGCGGATAGCGATATCGACCAGAACCGTATGGAGGGCCTGACGCCCACTGAAAAGCGGGCACTAAAAGGTACCGGCTTAGCCACCCTGGCCCTCATTGCGCTGGTCGCTGTGATGGTAGTGCCAGAAAGTGGCATTCTGCGGAACCCGGAGACGGGCCTTGTGAGCGGCTCACCCTTCCTGCGCGGCATTGTGGTTATCGTCGCCATTGCCTTCACCGTGCTGGGCTTTGTCTATGGTCGACTCGCGGGCACCATGCAAAACGATCGCGATATCGTCGATGCCATGGCCAAAAGCATGAGCAGCCTGGGGCTCTATATTGTGCTGGTGTTCTTTGCCGCCCAATTCGTTGCACTATTCAACTGGAGCAACTTTGGCACCGTGACCGCCGTGGCGGGCGCTGATCTGCTGGACTCCCTTGGCTTGCGCGGCCCTGGCCTGTTTGCGCTGTTCATCCTAATGTGCGCCTTCGTGAACCTGTCGCTGGGTAGCGCGTCGGCGCAGTGGGCGGTCACCGCGCCGATTTTTGTGCCCATGCTGATGCTGATGGGTTACGCGCCCGAAGTCATTCAGGCGGCGTATAGGATCGGCGATTCCGTCACCAACCTGATTACGCCCATGATGAGCTACTTTGGCCTGATTCTCGCAGTGGCGACCCGTTATCGTAACGACATGGGCATCGGCACGCTGGTCGCTCTCATGCTGCCTTACACGCTGTTCATGCTGATCGGTTGGAGCATGCTGTTCTTTATCTGGGTGTTTATTCTTGGCTTGCCGGTTGGTCCAGGCTCTGCCACTTACTACACGCTCTAAGCTTTAAACGGCATAACATAAACCGAAAAGCCCGCCGTTCAGAGAACGGCGGGCTTTTCGGTCTTCGTGGCGACTCTATTTCACCACTCACTCTTCACTACTCGCGGCTTTACTCGTCTAGGAACGAACGAAGCGGTTCTGAGCGGCTGGGGTGACGCAGCTTGCGCAGCGCTTTGGCCTCGATCTGACGAATCCGCTCACGGGTGACGTCAAACTGTTTGCCCACCTCTTCCAACGTGTGGTCGGTGTTCATGTCGATACCGAAACGCATACGCAGGACTTTCGCTTCGCGGGCAGTCAAACCACCCAGCACGTTGCGGGTCGCTTCGATCAAGCCTTCGCCGGTGGCCATATCGATCGGCAGCAGCATGGTGCCGTCCTCAATGAAATCCCCCAGGTGCGAATCGTCGTCATCACCAATCGGCGTCTCCATGGAGATCGGCTCTTTGGCAATTTTAAGCACCTTACGTACCTTGTCTTCGGGCATTTCCAGACGCTCGCCCAGCTCTTCCGGCGTCGGCTCGCGCCCCATCTCTTGCAGCATTTGACGGGAGACGCGGTTGAGCTTGTTGATCGTCTCAATCATGTGTACCGGGATGCGAATGGTACGCGCCTGATCGGCAATCGAGCGAGTGATGGCCTGACGAATCCACCATGTCGCGTAGGTCGAGAACTTGTAGCCACGACGGTATTCGAACTTGTCCACCGCCTTCATCAAGCCGATGTTGCCTTCCTGGATCAGGTCCAGGAACTGCAGGCCACGGTTGGTGTACTTCTTGGCAATCGAGATCACCAAGCGCAAGTTCGCCTCGACCATCTCTTTCTTGGCACGACGTGCTTTCGCTTCGCCAATCGACAGCTTGCGGTTGACCTCTTTCAGATCGGCTACCGAGAGCTGCACCATGTCCTCTTCGAAGGCAATCTTGCGCTGAGAACGGGCGATATCGGCACGCAGTGGCTCTAAGCGGTCAGCGTACTTGGGATGCGCTTCTTGGAAGGCGTCCAGCCACGTCGGATCCGACTCGTGGCCCGGGAACGACTTGATGAACGTCTTGCGCGGCACCTTGGCTTTCTTGACGCACAGCTGCATGACCGCTTTTTCTTGGGCACGCACCTGCTCGACGCTGATCCGCACTTGGCCTACCAGTCGCTCGAAGTGCTTCGGCACCAGCTTGATCGGCGAGAACAGCTCGGCGAGGCGCTCCTGTTCGAATTTCAATTCGGAGCTACCACGACCGTGTTTAGCTAGCGCGGCTTCCACCGCCGCGTTCTGCTCACGAATCTGCTCGAAACGCGCTTTGGCTTCTTCTGGATCTGGACCGCCTTCGCTGGCGCTGGTGTCTTCTTCGTCATCGCTATCGATATCGTCATCGTCGCTCAGCTCGGTATCGACGTCAGGCTCCGGCGTTTCTGCTTCGGCAACCCCGGGGATACCTTCGTCGGGGTCGATGAAACCAGAGAAAAGATCGGACAAGCGCCCAGGCGCTTCTTCGTCCTGAGTGGCGTCGTAGGCTTCGAGGATCGACGCGACCGCGCCCGGCAAATACGCCAGTGCGGACATCACTTCCCGCGTGCCTTCTTCGATCCGCTTGGCGATTTCGATTTCGCCTTCGCGGGTCAAAAGCTCAACCGTTCCCATTTCACGCATGTACATGCGCACGGGGTCGGTGGTGCGACCTACGTCGCTTTCCACGGCGGCGAGTGCCGCAACGGCCTCTTCCGCAGCGGACTCGTCCGTGGAGTGATCCGACATCATCAAAGTGTCTTCATCTGGCGCTTCCTCAACGACACTGATACCCATGTCGTTGATCATGCCAATGATGTCTTCCACTTGATCCGGGTCGGCGATATCCTCGGGTAGATGGTCGTTGACCTCGGCATAGGTCAGGTAGCCCTGCTCCTTGCCGCGCGCGATCAACTCCTTCAGACGTGACTGCTGCTGCGCATTTCCAGCCATAGAAACCCTATCTCGACGAAGAAGAATGAAACACCTGGGGCGCTGAATCGATTAAACTCAACAAGCCGAACAGTATAGCGTAAATAACGGGATTTTTTCCAGCGAAACGTATTTGCGCGGTCATTCAGGTGTGTTAGGTTGTTCGGTTAGGCCAGCGCCTGGCGACTAACCCTGTATGTGGTGCTGAAGCTTGTTAATTCAACCCCACTGTGCGAATTGCTTTGGTTTGACGCCCTCATGTGCGCTGAATTAGCTCCATCATCAGACTCGCCAACCGCTGCCGCTGAGCTTTATCCAGCTTCTGGCCAGAACGCTCTAATGCCAACAGCGCATCGTACTCTTCCTGGGGCGAACGCTTACGCTGCTTCTCGACCAAATGCTCTACCAGCCCGCTTAGCTCTGCTTCCCTTGTACTCTTAGGAATCAGCAGTTCCCGCTGCGCCAGCTCTGCTAAGATCTGCCCCTCATGACTACCCTGAAAATGCGCTAACACCACCTGCGGACTGCGATAGCGTCCGGCGCGCAGCAGCTCGATTAAAGCGCGGCACAGCGGCGCCTCTTCACTATTTTCTGGCAGCCAATCCAGCGATTCGGGTAGCGACGCCACCAAACGCGGCTCATGAAGCAGCAGTTGCACAATACGACTCACCGTAGAGAGCGTTTGCAGCCTTGCCCCTTGGCGGCGGCCACGTGCCGCCGAGCGAGGCAGCGCCTGCTCTGGCACCATTTCAGCGGCTGGCTCCTCAACAGGCCCCCACTGCGGCAACGCTTTTGCAGCGGCATCTGCCGTGCGCCTATCTAACAGCGCCTGCAACTGCGACTGCGCCAGCCCGCTACGCTTTGCCAGTGATTCAAGCAGTAGCGATTTGAGCATGCCTTCAGGCACTTTGTTCAATGCCTCTAGCACCTGGGTGGCAAAACGCTCGCGCCCTTCCACCGTGTTCAAGTCACGCCCCTGGGCGGCCTGCTCAAAGAGAAACTCCGAGAGCGGCATCGCACAGGTCACACGATCCTGAAATGCTTCGCTACCCTCGCGACGCACCAGTGAATCAGGGTCATCGCCATCGGGCAGAAATAGGAAACGCGCCTCACGTCCATCAATCATTTGCGGCAGCGCCGTTTCCAAGGCGCGGCTTGCCGCCTGACGGCCAGCACGGTCACCGTCAAAGCAAAACACTACTCGGCTCACCAAACGAAACAGGCGGCTTAAGTGGTCTTCCGTGGTGGCAGTTCCCAAGGTGGCGACGGCGTTATGAATGCCGAACTGAGCCAGCGCCACCACGTCCATATAGCCTTCGACCATCACCAACTGCTCAAGTTTGCTAGACGCTTGACGCGCCTCGTACAAACCATATAGCTCGCGCCCTTTATGAAAGACAGGCGTTTCTGGTGAATTAAGATATTTGGGCTGTTCATCCCCCATGACCCGGCCGCCAAAGCCTAGGGTACGGCCACGCAAGTCGCGGATGGGAAACATCACTCGGTCGCGAAAACGATCGTAGGTGCGCCCAGTGTCTTCGCGGTGGATCAGCAGTCCGTACTCGACCTGTACCGGCTCGCCGATCCCTTTTGCCGACAGATGCTGCTTGAGCGCCTCCCAGCCACCCGGTGCATAACCAATACCATAGGTGTCGATGACCTCTGGCGACAGTCCACGGCCCTGCAGGTAGCGCTGAGCACTTTGACCCTCCTGCATTTTCAGCCGCTCACGGTAGAAGCTGGCGGCCACTTCCAGCAGGTTGACGCCCTCTTTACGCTTTTTCTCGCGCTGCTGAGCACGCGGGTCATCCGCTCCCTCACGGGGAACATCGAGACCTAAACGCCCGGCCAACTGCTCTACCGCCTCGGGGAACGGCAGCTTGTCGTACTCCATCAAAAAGCGCAGCGCGTTGCCATGAGCGCCACAGCCAAAACAGTGGTAGAACTGTTTATCGGCACTCACCGTAAACGACGGCGTTTTTTCTTGATGGAAAGGACACAAACCGGAGAAGTTACGACCCGCTTTCTTGAGCTGCACGCGCTCGCCGACAACCTCCACCACGTCAACGCGGCCGAGCAGATCGTCAATGAAACGCTGTGGAATTTGGCCTGCCATGAACTGCGGGCATCCTCGCGCGAAGCGCTAATGGGCGAGTCTAACGTCATCAGACAGCGCGCCTGATCACCTTAAACCGCGCAAAACACACATCACAGAACGAAAAACAAACGGCCACCTAGTGGCGGCCGCTTGGCATCCCTCTTGAGACAACCAGCCAACTGCTCTGGCTCTCTCCAGGTACGGATCAATAGAGCCGTTCGAAACGCTTACGCTCACGCTGCAACTTCTTGGCGTGACGTTTTACGGCAGCGGCCGCTTTGCGTTTACGCTCAGCAGTCGGCTTCTCGTAGTGCTCGCGACGACGTACTTCAGAGAGAACGCCAGCTTTTTCGCAAGAACGCTTGAAGCGACGCAGGGCGACGTCAAACGGCTCGTTATCACGTACTTTTACAGAAGGCATTAAGCACTCACCTACCTTAAGGAGTCTTGAGTTCGGATAGTTCGCACACCGAACACAACGGTGTACGACCCAGTTTTACAGCGCACAGTAGTCTAGTCGCGGTTGGCGATCTTTGCAAATGCTTACGCCCCTCTACTGCCATAATGCTAGACTAGCCGGTTTTAAACCTCTGCCTTACCACCTACACGAGTTCTTTTGCCATGCGCGTACTGGGCATTGAAACGTCTTGCGATGAAACTGGCGTCGCTATTTACGATACCGCGTTCACCGGTGGACAGGGTCTGCTGTCCGATGCGCTGTATAGCCAAATCGCCATGCATGCGGAGTATGGCGGCGTCGTGCCTGAGCTGGCCTCTCGGGATCACACCCGCAAGCTATTGCCGCTAATTGAGCAAGTATTGAAGGATGCCAACCTCACCCGTCAAGACCTGGACGGTATCGCCTACACTGCCGGACCAGGCTTAGTTGGTGCCTTGATGGTGGGCGCTAGCACCGCTCACGGCATGGCCAAAGCTCTGAACATACCGGTGCTGGGCGTTCACCACATGGAGGGCCACCTGCTCGCCCCGATGCTGGAAGATGACGCGCCGGAGTTCCCGTTCGTGGCCCTTCTGGTCTCGGGCGGCCACACTCAGCTAGTCGAAGTACAGGGGTTAGGGCACTACCAACTGCTGGGGGAGTCGGTGGATGACGCCGCCGGGGAGGCTTTCGACAAGGCCGCCAAAATGCTCGGCCTTGCTTATCCAGGCGGCCCGCTGGTCGCAAAGCTTGCCGAACAGGGCGACCCGACGCGCTTTCGTTTTCCGCGCCCAATGACTGATCGTCCGGGGCTGGATTTTAGTTTCTCCGGTTTAAAAACCCATACCCTGACGGCGATTCGCCAGTTAGAAGCAGCGGGCGAGCTGGATGAGCAGGCCAAAGCAGATGTGGCCCGGGCCTTTGAAGAGGCCGTGGTGGATACGCTGGTGATCAAATGCCGCCGAGCGCTCGACCAAACCGGGCTAAAGCGCATTGTTATGGCAGGTGGCGTGAGCGCCAATACGCGCTTGCGTGAACGGCTAGCGCTGGAGACCCAAAAGCGCCAAGCCCGTGCTTATTACCCTCGCGGGCGCTTTTGTACCGACAACGGCGCCATGATTGCCTATGTCGGTGCGCAGCGCTTGGCAGCCGGCGAGCGTGATGACAACGGCATAATGCAGGCGACCCCTCGCTGGCCGCTCGATACGCTTACAGCACCACGGTAGCTCCCGCGCCTATCCGCGTAGGGCTATCCGCGTAGGGCTATCCGCGTAGGGGCGGCTCTTCCCCACGGCGTAAGCGGCGAATATTGAGGCCATGGCGGGCCAATACGAGCAGGCTAAAGCCCCTACAACGCTGACGTAGCCGGGGGCTAGCCAGAGGCACAGCAGCGGGGCCAGTAGCGCGCTAATAAGCGAGGCTGCCGCTGCGGTACGCAAACGCCATGCGAGTAGCGCCCAGCAAAGCGCCGTGATCAGCGCCACGCTGGGCACCAATACCAGCAACACGCCAAACGCACTGGAGACCGACTTTCCACCACGGAAGCTAAACCAAATCGGGTAGCTGTGTCCCAGCAGCACAGCCAAGCCGACAAGCCCCTGCAGCCATACCGGCAGCGCCAGCAGCTTGGCAGCCAGCACTGCAGGCACCCCTTTTAACGCATCGAGCAGCAGCGTGGCCGCGGCGAGCCTTGGACCATACAGGCGGAGCACGTTCGAAAATCCTGGGTTGTAAGAGCCGCAAAACCGTGGATCCGTCACACCGGCCCACCGACATACGCTCACTGCCGCCAGCCAACTGCCGCTTAAATAGCCGATCACTATCCATATCATGGCCTGCCCACCCTGGCATTAGCGGCCAACGCCGCTGCCTTACTGTCGTTTCTGGTCATCCTCAAGTACAATCGCCCGCTTGTTGACCCTGGGGAAGGCCTGTGGACCGCATTTTGATCGAAGCACTCACCGTAGACACCGTCATCGGTGTCTACGACTGGGAACGCACGATAACGCAATCGCTGAGCCTGGATCTATCGCTGGCAACGGATATTCGGCCAGCGGCCGCTACGGATGATTTACGCTTAACGCTTGATTATGCCGCGATATGCCAGCGAATCCAGCAGTTCGCCGATGAGCATCAGTTCGCCTTGGTAGAAACCTTCGCTGAACGTCTCGCCGCCTGCTTGCAACATGAATTCCCGATTAGCTGGCTGCGCATGACCGTCCGAAAGCCGGGCGCGGTGCCTCAAGCGGCAAGCGTTGGTCTTGAAATCACTCGCGGTACGCTGCCGGAGGCTACCAAGGACCCGAACTTATGAGCCTGGTAACTCTCAGTCTAGGCAGCAACATTGATCCCGACACGCATATTCGCCTCTGCCTGGATGCTCTAGAAGCTACGTTTGGCCGCCTACAGATATCGCGCATTTTTGAAAGCGAGCCCGTAGGTTTCAAGGACAGCCGCAACTTTTACAACTTAGTGGTGGCGTTTGATAGCGACTGGTCGGTGGGTGAGCTCCAGGCGTGGTCTAAGCAGCTTGAGATTGATCATGGCCGCACCCCCAACATGGCTAAATACAGCCCCCGTGCTCTGGATATCGACCTGCTGACCGTCGGCAGTGTCTGCGATACGATTGATGGCGTCGCCCTGCCCCGCGCGGAAATCACCCGCAATGCCTTTGTGCTCCAGCCACTCGCTGAACTGTTACCCAACGAGCGCCACCCCGCCTGCCAAACATCCTACGCTACACTCTGGAAGCGCTTCACATTAGGTGACCAGCGCCTGTGGGCGATTGATTTTCACTGGCGGGGCCGTTGGATTTCCCAAGCAGATCCGCAGCCTCGTGCGGCGATGCCGCGCTAGCGCGACTACCCCTCGCCTAACGCGCCTGCCACCGCCCTCTGCCGATGCTGGCGCAGCGCTTCTCCTAATGCCGCTCCCCGATACCCCTCGCTCAGCAGCGCTTGCGGGCTTACCGCTTGCGCTGCCTGCCACGCAGCGCGCAGCACAGCTTGGCGCTCAGGTGCCAGACGACTAACAAGCGCCAGCTGCGCCGCTACCTGGGCAGGTTTACGCCAGCCATCCAGCCGCTCCAGCCAGTGCAACACTCGCTCGCCGTTTAACGGTTCATTGAGCAACGCTTTAGTCAGCGCGGTATGGCGAGCCAACTGCGCTACTGCGTTGGGCAGCCGCAGCCTGCTCGCTAGCGCATCCCGCTGCTCATCACTAAGCACCGATACCAATAGCGCATAGCGCCAGTGGGCCAGCACGGGTGACGAGGTCTCAGGCGCGCTTGGTATTTCAGCGAGCGCGGCAGTCAACGTCTCGCCCTCGGCAAGCTCAGGCCACCAAGTGGCAAGCGCCTGGCACTCGTTTAGCGTGGTGAAATATTGTTCAGGATTGGGTTCACCCAATGCTTTCTCGGTTTCTATCCACACCCGCTCTGCGGCTAAGTGGCCAAGCTCACCGCTTTGGCTCACTTCACGCATCAGCGTGTGGGTATCTGGGGCAATGGTAAAACCCAAGTGAGCATAGCGGGCTAAAAAGCGCGCAGTACGCAGCACCCGCAGCGGGTCTTCGCTAAACGCAGGCGATACATGGCGCAGCAGGCGCTGCTCTATATCCTGCTGGCCGTGAAAGGGGTCTGTCAGTTGGCCGCCTGGCCCTTGGGCAATGGCATTGATCGTTAGGTCACGCCGGGAGAGATCCTCTTCCAGTGTTACATCGGGGCTGGCATACACCTCGAAACCACTGTAGCCATGGCCGGACTTACGCTCCGTGCGCGCCAGCGCATACTCTTCCGCGGTGTGCGGGTGCAAAAACACCGGAAAATCTCGGCCAACGGGTTTAAAGCCCCGCTGACGCATCGCTTCCGGTGTGGCACCCACCACCACCCAGTCGTGGTCCACTACTGGCCAGCCCAGCAGCGCATCCCGCACTGCACCGCCTACCCGGTAAACGTCAAGCCCTTGAGTCAATGCATCCTGTTGAAACACTTAACGGCCTCCTTGCAGGCTCGGCACGCTAGTGCGTTCACCAGTGTCTAGGTTCATCGCGGTGAGTGAGCCACCCCACACGCAGCCGGTATCCAGCCCTTGAACGCTGATCTTCGCATGCGGCGTGCGCCCTTCCAGCGCCGCCCAGTGGCCAAACAGGACCTGCAGATCATCCTGACGAGCAAATTGAAACCAGGGGGCAAAGCCTGTCGGTGCGCTATCGAGCCCCTCTTTGGCGGCAAAATCGAGGCACTCCTGCGCATCAATGAAGCGCATGCGGGTAAACACGTTAACGATGCAGCGCAGGCGATCCACGCCTTCCAAGTCCTCCCGGAAACGGTCAGGCTGATTACCAAACAACTGGGTCAGAAACGCACCCGCGCTTTCACTGTGTAGCGCCGCCTGAACTTCACCGCTCAGCGCCAGAGCCTGCTCAGCACTCCAGCTCGGCAACACTCCGGCGTGGGTCATTAACGTATTGCCTTCTTGAACCGCCAAAGGCTGGCTCTGCAGCCAATCCAGCAGCGCTTCCCGCTGGGGCGAGGCGAGAATATCGTCCAGCGTATCGTTTTTCTTCAACCTGCCGCCCCCGCGGGCGACCACCAGCAGGTGAAAATCGTGGTTACCGAGCACACAGCGCACGGCACTGCCCAGCGCTTTAGCTTCCTGCAGGCAGGCAAGCGACCCTGGGCCACGGTTAATCAAATCCCCAACCAGCCAGAGCGTATCGTGGGTCGGGTTAAAGTCTATTGCTTCCAGCAGGCTAATAAATTCAACATGGCAGCCGTGCAGGTCGCCAATGACATAGATACTCATGGGCATTCCCGGCTAACAGAGTTCAGTGCAGTTGACGGGGCACCGCTAGACGAAAAGGCGAAACGGGCACATCAAAAGCCCGCTGGGTATACGTATTAAGCAGGGTGTAGGCACCCTCCATCACACCGACCGGCGTTTGCAAAATCGCCCGGCTGGTATAACGAAAACGCTGGCCAGGGCCAATCAGCGGCTGCTGGCCCACCACGCCCTTGCCACGCACCTCTTGGCTGTCGCCGCTGCCCTGGGTGATTTTCCAGTAACGCGCCATTAGCTGTACGCTGTGCGGGCTTTGGTTATGAACCGTCACCGTGTAGCTAAACACGTAGCGGGATTCACTGTCACTAGACTCTGCGTCACGAAACTCCGGCGTGACGCTCACCTCAATGTCTAAACCGCTCAAGCCTCATCACTCCCCTTAGTATCACCGTTAGCCACTGCGCTGGCCGCCTCATCGGCGGCTACTTGGTTGGCAATTGCCACGTACTCCGCCACGGTTAGAGTTTGCGGCCGCCGTGCAGGGTCAATGCCTAGCGCTTCCAACGTGTCGGCACTCACCCGCCCTTTCAGGTTATTCCGCAGGGTTTTACGCCGCTGGCCAAAGGCCAGCTTCACCAGCTCGAACAGCAGCGTCGGGTCATCGGCGGTGTGGGGCAGGTGTTCGTGGGGCGTTAAGCGCACAATCGCGGAATCTACCTTCGGACGCGGTACAAAGGCTTCCGGCGGCACGATGAACAGATGGTCTACCTGGCAGTAGTACTGCGCCATGACGGAAAGACGGCCCCAGTCGGTGCTGCCTGGCTCGGCGGCCAAGCGCTCCACTACCTCTTTTTGCAGCATGAAGTGCATATCGGCGATGGCGCTGCCCATACTCAGCAAATGCACGATCAAAGGCGTGGAGATGTTGTAAGGCAGGTTACCCACTACCCTCAGCGCCGGGCCATCGCCCTTCAGCTCGGCAAAATCGAACTTCAGCGCGTCGCCTTCGTGAATCACGAACTCGGGGTAGTTGAAAAACTGCACCCGTAGGCCAGGAATCAGGTCGCGGTCGAGTTCGATTACTTCCAGCTTGCCAGTCGCCTCTAACAGCGGCGCCGTCAGTGCCCCTTGCCCAGGGCCGATTTCAACGAGTCGGTCACCTTCACGTGGCCCAATGGCGCGGATGATACGAGAAATAATACCGAGATCCCGCAGAAAGTTTTGACCGAAACGTTTACGAGCGCGGTGCTGCTGAGGCACTTGAGACATCTAACAGTGTTCCTTGGAGGGTTGATTCATGGAGCGGCCAGGGTGCTGGCACGCTGGGCAGCAAGCCGCTGTGCAAGCGATAGCGCGACGCCCAGGCTGTTGGGGTCGGCAGTGCCGCGGCCCGCCAAATCCAGCGCGGTGCCGTGGTCCACTGAAGTACGTACCAGCGGTAGGCCGAGGGTAATATTCGCAGCTTGCCCAAAGCCTGCGTATTTTAGCACTGCCAAGCCCTGGTCGTGATACATCGCCAGCACCGCATCGACTCCGGCTAGGTGGCGTGGAGTGAACAGCGTATCGGCGGGCAGCGGCCCTTGGATATCCAACCCGTCGGCACGCAGCGCGTCGAGGGCCGGAATGATCGTGTCCAGCTCTTCGCGCCCCAAATGCCCTTCTTCCCCGGCATGGGGGTTGAGGCCGCACACCGCAATGCGCGGATTCAAGATGCCAAATTGGCGCCGCAGGTCAGCGGCCAGTAAGCGGCTAATCTGGGTGACCCGCTCGAACGTGATGGCATCGGCCACGTCACGCAGCGGCAGATGAGTCGTCACCAGCGCCACGCGCAAATCGCCGCTGCCTTGCCAAAGCGGGTTCTTGGCATGCAGCGCGGCATCGGTCGCCAGCAGCATCACCACCTCATCGACGCCACAGGCGTCGCGCAACCACTCGGTATGGCCGGTGAAGTGGGGAAAGCCCCCTTCGATGATGACCCCTTTATGCAGCGGCGCGGTGACCATTGCCGCAGCCTGCCCTGCTTGGCAGGCGTCTACGGCAATTTGCAGTGTCTCCAACACGTAGCGGGCATTGGCGGGATCGAGCCCCCCAGGCGTGGCAGGCGCTCGCAGTGTGGCGGGCCACACCACCAAACGCCCTGGAGAGGATATATCCAAGCCACCCGGCGCGGCCTCGACGACCTCTACGGCCAGCCCGAGCAGCGCGGCGCGCTGGCGCAGCATCTGCGGGTCACCCACCGCCACCGTGTTGGCTAATTGCCCACGAGCGGCCAGCATCAGCGCAAGCTCTGGCCCGATGCCCGCAGGTTCACCGGTGGTCAACAGCAGCGGCCGCGTCATTAGAGACGAATATCCACGAAGGCCTGTTCACGGATTTCACGCTGCCAGGTTTGCAGCTCTTCGTTGGCACGACGCTGGAAAATCGCTTGGCGCACCTGCTCACGACGGCTCTCTTCGGTCACGTCCTGACGGCGACGCTCCAGCACTTCGATGACGTGATAGCCGAACTGCGAGCGCACAGGCTCGGAGAGCTGGTTCGGGCTGAGAGACGTCATGGCTTCTTCGAACGCAGGGACCGTTTGGCCAGGGCGCACCCAGCCCAGGTCGCCGCCGTTCATGGCGCTACCACGATCGTCGCTGTACTCACGGGCCACCGACGCGAAGTCTGCGCCCTGCTGTAAACGCTGGCGAGCCTCTTCTGCGCGGGCGCGGGCTTGGTTCTCGTTACGCGTAGGCGTCAGTTCCACCAGGATATGGCGGGCACGGGTCTCTTCGATAAAGGCTTGCCCCTGCTGCTGGCTTGGCTGCTGGCTCAAGAAACGCTCCACATCGCGATCGGAGACCGTGACGCGCTGACTGATCTGGCGCTGCTGTACTTGACGCATCAACATTTCACGGCGTACGTCTTCGCGCACGTCGGCCAGAGTCATACCGTCGGCTTCTATCGCATCGGCAAACTGGTCCAGCGTCATGCCGTTGGATTCGGCAATGCTGCGTAACTGGCGGTTGAGTTCGGTGTCATCCACACTCAGATTGGCTCGGCGGGCCATTTGCAGCTGGATTTCATCCATGACCATACGCTCCAACACTTGCTGGGCCAGCTGGTTACGCGGCGGCAAATTGCCGCCCTGAGCCGCTGCTTGCTGCTCCACCTGGGCAATGCGGTCATCCAACTCGCTGCGCATGATGACGCCATCATTGACGACCGCGACAACGCTATCCAACTGCTGGCGCTGGGCCGACTCGAAATTTTGCGCATGCACGGTCAGCGGAACCAGCGCCGCGCTCGTGCCCAGGCAAAGCACCATCATGCTGCCTGCGGACAGCTTAGTTGCCCGTTTTTTCAGCGCGCAGCTCAGCAAGGTCTTTCTGATCATCATAAAAAGTCTCTTTCAGTCGCTATTTTAAAGTGGTCGTTCATAAGGGCGTGGGGCGGTAGCCAGGAATCGCCTGTTCAAAGTAGCCGTCGGCCTCTTGGCCCACGCCACCTAGACCACGAAACACAAAGCGCAAAAATAGCCCGCGGTCGTTGAAGTCATCGCCAACCCGCGCCGTATCGTTATCGTCGATCCATTCACGCCATACCAGCTGTACGCCATAGCAGCAGTCGTTCCACTGCAGGCCCGCGAGCTGTTCCAGGGGACGGTTGTTGGTTTGATCGTGCAGGTAGCGGCCAATCAAATCAATCCTTGGACTCGCTTTCCACGCCAGCGAAAGATCCCACTCTTCGCGACTGTAGTTACGGAAGCCATCGTCGCCGGGTATCACGCTCGGATCGAACCCTTCGATCTCCCAACGGTAGCCAAGGTTCACTACGTGCCCTTCCGGGTGGCGATAGCGTACATCCACACTGGAGCGCTCGGTCTGTTCACGCTCGTCATCGTAGAGCCATTCGTAGCCGGTACTCCAGCGATCCGATATTTGCCAATCCAGGCGAGTGACCAGCGGAGAGCGGTCACGGGTGGCCTGATAGCGGCTTTCCGGATTCACGGAAGGGTCTTCGCTGGGGCGCGGCGGCAGCGTGTCCGGGTCGCCTTCGCTATCGATGCGCCGCTCGGAGAAGTAGTAGCTTTGACCGACGCCAAAGGTGAGTCGGTCCCGACCAGCGCTATCTTCGATCAAGCGTGACTGTACGCCCAACGAGACGCGATTCAGATCACCGACCCGGTCAGCCCCCGAGAAGCGGTGCGGGGACCAGAGCTGATCCCAGGAGAATACCCGTTCACGGCTATCGAAGTCCGGCAGCTGGGTCTGGTCGGTACGCGGCACGTAGGCATAGTTAACGCGGGGTTCAAGCGTCTGGCGATAACCGCGCCCGCCTAGCTCAAGCTCACGCTCAAATACCAGGCCGCTGTCGATGGAAGTGATCGCCACGCTGCGCGTCGGTGAGGTCGTGCGATCGGTCACTCGGTCGCCATAATCCAGCTCGTAAGCAGTGTGCCAAAGCTCGGTGCGTGGCTCGATATAGCCCCAGGGCTGCTCATAGCGCCAGCCCACCGCAGGCGTCAGGTGAAGGCGCGAACCGATGGCCGCCTCGCGCTCCGGAACTCGCCGCTCATCCACGTCGCGCCAGAAATAGGTCGCGTTCGAGCGCCACTGGGTATACAGGCCGTTGTCTAGCTGCCAGTTGGCATTGGCGGTCAAACTCGGCAGGCGGTAGAACGGACGGTCGGTATCGCTGAGCGGGTCTTCCAAACGTTGGAAGCCCTGGGCACGGGCGTCTAACTGCCAGCGCTCGCCGCGGTAGTCCACCTGCGCCAGGCGCTCCATACTGACCCGATCACCGCTGCCGAACGCACCCCCAAAGTCGTCGAAATAGCGCCCATCGCTGGCGGCGCCGTAACGGAGCCGGTAATCACTGCGGGGCGTTAACGTGCCCGCGTGCTGGGCATCAATGTACCAGCGGTCGTCGCCTTCAAAGCGGTTGTCACCTCTATTGGTGCCGCCGTCGCTATCGAGATAACCGCCCTCGACCAAGCCTTGGCTCTCTTCCAGCAGGTAGCGGTACTCGCCGTTGAGCAGCAGTCCTCGGTCAGACATCCAGCGCGGGGTAATGGTGGCATCCTGGTTCGGTGCAATGTTCCAGTAGAAAGGCTGGGTATAACCAAAGCCATCGCTTGAGAAGCTCACTGACGGCGAGAGCAGCCCGGTATGGCGGCGGTCATCAATGGGGAAGCGCAGCCACGGCCAGTAAAATACCGGCACATCTTTAACTTCCAGGCGCGCATGGCGGGCAGTGCCAAACCCCGAGGCTTGATCGAGGCGAATATCACTACCTACCAACTGCCAGCTATTGGCGCCGGGGTCACAGGTGGTAAACGTGGCCTCCTGAAGGCGGTACTGATTTTCGCCGGTCTGCTCTAGCTGGCTGGCCTGGCCGCGCAGGTGCTGGTCGTAGAGCACATAGTGGCTGTTACGCAGCGATGCGCGGTCTTCGTTCAGCATGAGGGTGGCTTGCTCGCCACGCACCAGGGCTTGTCCATCGCGGATAGCCAGGTTGCCCTCAGCATCCACCTGCTGACGGTCTGCGGGTAGAAAGACGCGCTCTGCCTGCAGTTCGGTATCGCCCCGGCGTAGTACCACGTCGCCACGCAGCAGGGCTTCACCGTCTGCGGCGTAATCCACTTCCCGGGTTTCTACCGAGAGCGTTTCCGGGTTCTCTTCCGCTGGCAAGCGGTAGGCGGGCATCACATAGCGCCCCCGACATAGCTGTTGCGGCGCTTCGTCTTGGCTCCAGGCCTGCCAGTCCAGCGCTTCTGCGGGCAGGGTTTGGTCCTGCGCCACCGCTGAAAACGAGGCGCCAGCGAGCAAACTGCCCAGCAGCGTATGCGCAACCGGTACGGTGCGCGAGATTCGCTTGCCCATGTTCGTTATCCTTGGCATCCAGAATCGGTATTATACAGCCCGCATGATGCCCGACCAGCAAGGAGCTTGCATGTCCTCTTCTCGGATTGACGCCCTCACTCAGTGGGCGGCGCAACACCACGGCCTTGATAGCGCCACCATTCGCCTCTCTGCTGCGGGCGGTGACGCCAGTTTTAGGCGCTATTTTCGACTAACGCTACCGGATGGCAACACCCAAATCGTAATGGATGCACCTCCGGCACAGGAGGACTCGGCGCCGTTTGTGGCTATCGGCCAGCGCTGGCACGCCGCCGGGCTGCCTGTGCCTTACATTCACGCCAGCGACTTAGACGCTGGTTTTTTGCTGCTTGATGACTTGGGTGACACACCACTGCAGGCTACCTTTACCGACCCGGCCCGCACGGAGCAGAGCCATCTAGACGCACTCGCTCTCATTGCCCAGTTGCAAAACCGCACTAACCCGGCCGCCCTGCCTGATTACGATGCCGCCCTGCTTGGCCGGGAGCTGGACCTATTTCCCGAGTGGTGCCTGGGGCGCTGGCTGTCGCTATCAGTTCCCGATAGCTGGGAGGCAGTACGCGATAAATTGATAGAGCATGCATTAGCGCAGCCGGTGGTGAGCGTCCACCGCGATTTCGATGCCATGAACCTGATGCTGCACGATCAAACGCTTTACATGATCGACTTCCAGGACGCCGTGGCAGGCCCGCTCAGCTACGACGTTATTTCGCTACTGCGGGGCCGCTACTGCCGTTTTAGCGCTGACCAGTTTGCCTCCTTCGTCGGCGCTTTCTATCAGCAGGCGCGGCAAGAGGGTCGCCTGACCCGCTCGGTCAGCGAGGAAACTTTTTAGCGCAGTGCCACGCCATGGCCGCACAGCGCTCGCTGAAAGTGCTGGGCATCTTTTGTCGGTTGACGCTGCGCGACAGCAAAGAAGGCTATTTAGCCCGCCTGCCCCACTTTTTGGCGCACCTGGAAGATAGCCTAGCGGCCCTGCCCCAACACCGCGAGTTTGCCGACTGGGTAACGGGCGTGCTGCGCCCGGCGATCATGCAGCGCCTGGAAGAGGACGCTCCATGAAGGCGATGATTTTGGCGGCAGGCCTGGGCAAACGGATGCGCCCACTCACCGACCACTGCCCTAAACCATTGCTGCCCGTGGCGGGCAAACCGCTGATCGTGCACCACTTGGAGCGTTTAAAGCGTGCTGGCATTAATGAAGTGGTCATTAACGTGAGCTACCGTGCCGAGCAAATTATCTCTGCACTGGGCGATGGCTCGGCCTACCAAATGCGCATTCACTGGAGCCAGGAGGCTAGCCCGCTTGAGACCGGCGGTGGTATTCAACAGGCACTACCGCTGCTGGGCGATGCGCCGTTCTTACTGGTCAATGGTGATGTGTGGTGTGACTACCTACCGAGTGCTTCCACGCTGGCAGCAGGTGATTTGGCGCATCTGGTATTGGTGGATAACCCTGCCCATCACCCTGAAGGCGATTTTTCACTTCGCCAGGGGCGCGTTTCACCACACGGGGAGGCTCGCTTCACCTTTGCAGGCATCAGTTTGATACGCCCTGAACTGGTCGCCTTTGAACCTGCCGGCGCCTTCGCCCTGGCCCCACTACTGAAACGGGCCATGGCAGAGCACCGCGTTAGCGGCGAGCACTTTGCGGGCCACTGGGTCGATGTGGGCACGCCTGAACGACTGGCCGAGCTTGATAGGCACCTTCAATCAGCCTGATACCAGCTGGCAGCGCACGATGAAGCCGTGCGTTGCCTTCTAGAAATGTTATGCTGCGCGACTTACCTTTCGTCGCCAAGATGAGGAGAGCAACGTGAAAGCACGGGTAAAATGGACCGATGGCCGCCAGTTTGTAGCGGAATCCGGTAGCGGACACAGCGTTGTGATTGATGGCCCACCCGACCACGGCGGTCGCAACACCGGCCCTCGGCCGATGGAAATGCTGTTGATGGGCATGGGCAGTTGCACCGCCTTTGATATCTTGAACATTCTTGATAAGGCCCGCGCAGAGGTCACCGACTGCGTTGCCGAGCTGGACGCCGAGCGCGCCGATGAAGTGCCGTCCGTGTTCACCAAGATCCACGTCCACTTTGTGGTCACTGGTCGTGGCTTAAAAGAGAAGCAGGTTCAGCGGGCTGTGGAACTATCGGCAGAGAAATACTGCAGCGCTTCTATCATGCTGGTCAAAGGCGGCGTTGAGATCACTCACTCCTATGAGATCCGCGAAGCTTGAGCCGTCATGGGTCGGCTGGCCACGCGGGTGACGCTGCAGCATCAAAAAAATGGCGTGACTGGATGCAAGCCACGCCCTGGGCGGGCATAATACGCCCGCTTGTTTTTCCCTTTACTGCGTAGTGCGGGGTCGTCTTCACGGCGGCTGCGTTAGCACGGTGACAAGTGTTTATCGGTTCCGGCGCTGGCTCGTCGGGGTGTCCTCATCTGCCATAGGGAGGTTCGGAAGTGTCAGATAATCTCCGACTCCACGGGTTCAACAACCTGACCAGCTCTTTGAGCTTCAATATTTACGACATCTGTTACGCCAAAACCGAAGAGCAGCGTGCGGCTTATATCGACTATATCGATGAGCTTTACAACGCCGAACGTTTGACGCAGATCCTGAAAGACGTCACCAACATCATTGGCGCTCATGTACTGAACATCTCGCGTCAGGATTATGAGCCGCATGGCGCGAGTGTGACCATCCTGATCGCCGAACACGAGCTGGATGAGCCAACCGCAGGGCAAATCGAACCAGGCCCAGGCCCGCTACCGGAAACCGTGGTGGCCCACCTGGATAAGAGCCATGTGACGGTACACAGCTACCCGGAGTCGCACCCTGACAACGGCATCAGTACCTTCCGTCTGGATATCGATGTCTCGACCTGTGGGCATATCAGCCCGCTGAAAGCGCTGAACTACCTGATCCATAGTTTTGATTCCGATATCGTGACCATGGATTACCGCGTGCGCGGCTTTACGCGGGATGTGGATGGCAAAAAGCTGTTTATTGACCACGACATCACCTCGATCCAGGACTACTTGGCGGAAGACACCAAGCAGGCCTATCAGATGATCGACGTGAACGTGTATCAAGAGAACATGTTCCACACCAAGATGCTGCTGAAAGACTTCGAACTGGATAACTACCTGTTCGGCACGTCGCGCCGCGACATCACCTTCGAAGAAGCGCGGGATATCGAAAGCCGCCTACGTAAAGAGATGCTGGAGATCTTCTACTCCCGTAATCTCGATTAAGGCGTTGCCTTAAGCAAGCTATCAAGCCAACGAAAAGCTGCCCGCGGGCAGCTTTTTTTATGCGCTTTGTTGATACGGCTAGTAAAAACCTGCCTCGCCCTCAGGACGGGTTTTAAAGCGTCGATGCAGCCATAGGTACTGCTCGGGGTGCTTGCGAATCGCCCGCTCAATAAACGCATTTACCCGCGCAGCATCGGCCAGTTCATCGCCGCTGGGGAAATCTTCAAAGGCGGGCAAACACTCAATGGTGTAGGTGCGATTATCCGGATTACGGTGGAACATAAGCGGCACCACAGGGGCGCCCGTCATGCGGGCAATTTTGGCCGTAAGACGAATCGTCGCCGCTTGCTGACCAAATAGCGGCGCAAAGACGCTCACATCGCGGCCAAAATCCTGATCCGGTGAGTACCACACGATGTGCCCCGCTTTGATGCGGCGCACCACGCCGCGCAGGTCATGGCGATCAATGGCTTGGCCAAAGATGCGTGAACGTGCTCGGGTCATAAATCGCTCGAACAGCGGGTTGTTATGGGGGCGGTAAACCACATCTGCCGGGAAGAACAGCGAGTGCAACGCCCCGCCTAAGTCCAGCGTCGAAAAGTGGATACCCACCACCAGCACGCCTTTGCCCTGGGCTTTAGCGCGTGCAAGGTGCTCTTGGCCGTGATAGGCCACTCGATGACGCAGCCCTTCGGCATCACGACACCAGCCAGTTGCGGTTTCAACCAAACCGATCCCGTTGGCAATGAATGTCTCTTTGACCAGTTGACGCTGCTCGTCGGCGCTTTTTTCTGGAAAGCAGAGCGCGATGTTCGTGGCGGTGATGTGCCGACGACGCTTCACGAAGCGCCACGCCAGCAGGCCAATCGCTTTACCTACCCATAGCTTCAACCGCCAGGGGAGCCACGCGGCCACATACATTAGGCCAATCGCCAGCCATGTCGGCCAGTAGCGAGGGTGCGCAAAGGAGCGCGGATAAGACGCTTTTGACATACAGATAACCGTTTAAACGTGAGCCCCATGATAGCGCCGAGGAGCCCTGGGAAGCACACCGGTCAGCAGCGTATAGCTGATGGTATCGCAGTAGCGGGCCACCTCGTCCACCGGCAGCACACTGCCATTGCTAGCTGCTCCCCATAGCACCACTTCACTGCCAATCGCGGCATCAGGCACGTCGGTAACGTCCACCGTCAGCATATCCATCGAGACCTTACCGGCAATGGGGCAGCGCTGCCCATTGACTAGCACCGGCGTGCCGTCGACCGCGTGGCGATCATAGCCATCGCCATAACCTGCGGCGACTACGGCAATTTTAGAGGGTCTCTTGGCCTTCCAGCGGCCGCTATAGCCCACCTGATCCCCCTCCGCCAACTCGCGCAACGCAATAATTTCTGAGCGTAATGTCATCACCGGGCGTAGCTGCTGGGCGATCTCGTTGGGCACTTCCAGCGGGTCGCTGCCATAGAGCATCACGCCGGGGCGATTCCAGTCGCCATGTGCGGCAGGCCATGCCAGCGTCGCCGGGGAGTTGGCCAGACACAGCGGTGCCTTCAGCTTGGCAGCCAGCGCTTTTAGCGTATTCATCTGGCGGTTGAAGTAGCTAGGATCTTTCGCATCGGCGGTGGCAAAGTGGCTCATCAGATGCAGCGCCGTTACCTGCGGCGCATCCACCAAACGCTGCCAAACACTGGTCGCTTCCTCCGGCGAGAACCCCAAACGGTGCATCCCCGAATCCACCTTTAACCAAACAGGAATAGGCTGCCGTGGCGAATACGCCAGCAGCGCTTCGACCTGCCACGCACTGTGCACACTGATCCATAAACGGTGCTGATCGACCAGCGCCAGCTCATCGGCACTGAAAATACCCTCTAGCAGCACAATGGGCGCTTTGATGCCTCCTTCGCGCAGGCTCAGCGCCTCTTCGATACAGGCCACTGCAAATGCTGGAACGGCAGTTTCTAAGGCTCGGGCACAAGCCAGTGCACCGTGGCCGTAGGCATCGGCTTTAATGACGGCAACTGAGCGGCTTTGCGGGGCGCAGCGGCACGCCAGTTGATAGTTGTGACGCAGCGCGTCCAAATCAATATGGGCCACTAACGGGCGCATGGCTCTCTCACTTACTAGGTCACTGACCGGCGTACTTGCCGGACTGAGCGGAGTCACTCAGTAATGTATGAATGAAAATGGTTCGCCCTAAAAACAGCGCACCGAGCAGATAACTCGGTGCGCTATTTAATACTTCCGTTGGGCTTGTCGGAAGCAGCTGGTTTAACTCTCGACCCGGAATTAACTCTCGAAAATCGCGTCGAGGGAAAGCCCCTGTTTTTCCAGGGAGCGGCGCAGCTTCTTTAACGCTTCTACCTGAATTTGTCGAACGCGCTCCCGCGTTAGGCCAATCTCGGCACCCACTTCTTCCAGCGTTGCTGCCTCGTGACCGCGTAAACCGAAACGGCGTACCACGACTTCGCGCTGTTTTTCGCTTAGCTCATCCAGCCAGTGGTCTACGTGTTCGCGCACGTCGCCATCTACCAAGCACGCTTCCGGCCCCAGCACCTCATCGTCGGTGAGCGTATCAATCAGCGGCTTATCGCTGTCGCCGCCCATGGGAGAATCCACCGACGACACCCGCTCGTTAAGCCCCAGCATTTTCTTAACTGTCTCGACCGGTTTATCAAGATGCTCAGCGATCTCTTCGGCGGTAGCTTCGTGATCCAGCTTTTGAGTCAGCTCACGGGCAGCACGCAGATAAATGTTGAGCTCTTTCACCACGTGAATCGGCAGACGAATAGTACGCGTCTGGTTCATCAGCGCACGCTCTATCGTTTGGCGAATCCACCACGTGGCGTAAGTAGAGAAGCGGAAGCCCCGTTCGGGGTCAAACTTCTCCACCGCCCGAATCAAACCAAGATTACCTTCCTCGATTAAATCGAGCAGCGTTAAGCCTCGGTTCAGGTAGCGTCTGGCAATCTTGACCACTAGACGCAGGTTAGACTCAATCATCCTTGAGCGGCCAAGCGCATCGCCTTTACGCGCTAGGCGGCCATAGTAAACTTCTTCTTCCGGCGTCAGCAGCGGAGAAAAGCCAATTTCGTTAAGGTAGATCTGTGTCGCATCCAAGCTTTGAGTCGATTGACGGTCTTCACGGCCCAGCGCTTTTTCAAACGCTTCCTCCTCTGCCGTGGCGTCGTCGTCGGCGTCATCTAACGCCTCTTCAACCTCATCCAGGTCAATCTCCTGTAGGTCCTTCTCCAGCATACTCATGGTCATACCCCCGTTGTCTCGCCTAACCGCCATTTAGAAAAGTAAGGGTGGTCGCACTCCCTGTGCGCATACACCTTATTGTTATATGACGCTCTAATTCAGCTATGCGGGTTGCCCTAGCAGGCTTGACACGTTACACCTGCTAGGTAATGACTAGCGCGATGGCAGATAGTCCAACGGATTTTGCGGCTGACCATCGCGGCGCACCTCAAAATGCAGTTTGATGGCATCTGCATCGCTATTGCCCATCGTGGCAATCACTTCACCTGCCTCGACGACATCATTCTCTTTGACGCTTAAACTATCATTATGTGCATACGCGCTGAGAAACTGATCGTTATGTTTCAGTAGTATTAGGTTACCGTAGCCACGTACACCGCTACCGGCATAGACCACAATACCAGGGCCTGCTGCACGAATAGGTTGCCCCTTTTGCCCAGCGATATCAATCCCTGCTGTAATGCTGCCTCCCTGCCCAAACTCACCGATGACCTGACCATCGGTTGGCCATTGCCAATCGATGTTTTCGGCAGGCGTAAAGGTACGCGACGAGCGATCGGTGCGGACGGTTTGAGTGGGCTGAGCGGCAGGTTCCGGCTCAGCGGCAGGTTCCGGTTCTGGGGTCGGTTCAGGCGTGGGCGCTGGCTCCTGCGCGGGCTGGGCTGGCGGCTGTTGATTAGTGGATTCAACCGGGGCATTAGCAGCGGCAGCTACCTGCTGGGATGCTTCCACCGCCGTGCGCTCAGCCCGCTCGGCGGTTAGGCGCTGGTTGCGCTCGATGGCACTCTCGTCCGGCAGCAGCCAGTCGAGCTCCTGGTCATTGCTTGCCACGGCAGTGGCTTGTGGTTGCAGCCCCGTAGCAACGGCACCGCTGGTCGAAGCGGGTGACGCGTTGTCGCCAGACGAAGTCGACATACCTCCCGTGCCTTCACGCAAAGCGATGGTTTGACCAGGATAAATTTGGTAAGGCGCATCGATATTGTTGATGGCGGCGAGCTGGCGATAGTCCAGATTGTGCTGCCACGCGATGCCATAGAGCGTATCGCCTGCTTTAACGGTGTACTGTGGTGAGTTTTCCACCGCACGGCGTGCGTCGCTCAAATCGCGCACCTGGGGGGTGTTGGACTGCTGACTGGCACAGCCACTCACCGCCAGTGCAAGCACCGTCATCATAAAAACCTTACGCATGGAAACCCTACTCCTGTTCAACGCCGTGCTAACGATCAATGGAACGATTATCTGTCGAGTGATGCTGGGCATGAGTGGCCGCACGACGGTTGAGCGCTACGACGAGTAGCGCACCGACGACCATCAACGTTATCACGCCAGTTACCTGTGCCGACGCCCCTGTCAGCACGGCGTAATCGCTGGGTAATAGATAGCGATAATCCAGCGGAATCATTTGCCCATCGGGGCCTAGCTGGTAGCGTAACAGCTCACGCCAGGGCCAGAGAACCGGTAGCGAGCCAACAATAAAGCCCAACAATAGCTGTAGTGTCGCGCCATGGTAGCGCCGCAATAGCCACGAAAGCAGTCGTGAAGAGAGCGCCAACCCGATGATGCACCCCATTCCAAACAGCATGATAATGCCAAGATCGAAGCTGCGAATAGCCCCCATGATGGTGCCGTAGAGCCCCATCGTGAGCAATAAAAAGCTGCCGGATACGCCGGGCAGCAGCATCGCACTAATCGCGATAGCGCCAGCTACTATGACTACCAGCGCTTCATTGCCAATCATCAGCACCAGCGGCATCATGCCGGGAAGCAATTTGGCTAACATTAACCCAATCGCCAGCGGCAGCAAGTACCAAATTTTCCATCGTTCTCCAGCCTGCCCGACCACCAGTGCCGAGGCCGCTACAAGCCCGAAAAAGAACCCCTCCAATAGCAGCGGTTGCGCCTCCATTAGCCACAGCGCTAAGTGAGCCACGCTCACCAAACTGACCGCAACACCCAGCAGTAGCGGTATTAGAAACGCCAAGTTCAGGTGCCGACTTAAGCCCACCCAGCCCCCGCGACGCCAAGCACCAAAGGCGCTAGGCCCAAACTGTTTAATAGTGTTAATTAACTCTTCATAAATACCGGTAATAAAGGCAATCGTGCCTCCCGATACGCCAGGTACTGCATCGGCAGCGCCCATCCCGGCGCCTTTTAAAAACAGTCCTATGGGTCGACGCTTCAATCCACCACTCCTTGCAATAGGGGTACAAAACGCACGGGTTCAAGCCTGCGTTTTTCAAAGGCAGAGCCAATACGCTTAATTTGGGTAAGCCACTGACTGCCATCTGACTCTTCCAGCGGTGCAATAAGCACACCGTCATAACTCAGCTGTTCAAGTAATACTTCCGGCAGCGTTTGCGCGCAGGCCGTGAGCAAAATAACGTCAAAGGGCGCAGCTTCCGGCCAGCCTTCGCTGCCGTCGGCCACAGCTAATGTCGCTGGGGCACCTAGCCGCCATAGCCGCTCTGCTGCTCGCTCGTGCAGCGTATAGATTCGCTCCACGGAGTAAAGCGTTTCTACTAGGCGCGACAAAATCAGCGTTTGATAACCTGAACCAGTCCCCACTTCCAGCACGCGCTGGGGCGACGCGCGAAGTACCAGCTCGGTCATGCGCGCGACGGTTAGCGGCTGGGAAAGCGTTTGACCAAAACCAATGGGTAGAGCGGTATCTTCATAGGCGCGATGAGCGAGCGCTTCATCGACAAACAGATGACGCGGCTCGCTGGCCATCACGTCTAACACGCACTGGTTACGCACGCCTTGTTGAATCAGGCGCTTGATCATACGGTCACGGGTGCGCTGGGAAGTCATTCCACGGCCGCGCCGCTCACCAGGAGATAGCTCAGGCAAAGGCATCCAACCAGTCCTGCACATCACGACGCGCGGAGTGGCGCGTTAAATCAGTTTGCAGTGGCGTAATCGATACATAACCTGCTTCGATGGCCGCAAAGTCGGTATCTTCACCGTCGTCAGCGTTAGCCGCCACCGGGGCAATCCAGTAGCGGGTACGGCCCCGGGGGTCTTGCACCGGCACAGGCTTTTCGGCTGGGCCGCGGTAGCCCAAGCGGGTAACTTTAACACCTTTGATTTTTTCCCAGGGCAGGTCAGGGACGTTCACATTCAGCAGCGTACGAGGCGGCAGTGAGAGTTGATCAGCGGCACCGATGAGGCTCGCGGCAAACTGGGCTGCCGTCGCAAAATGGTGGGCGCCGCACAGCGACATGGCAATCGCCGTCATACCTAGATTACGCCCCTCCATCGCGGCGGCGACCGTGCCTGAATAAAGCACGTCATCACCGAGGTTACTGCCATGGTTAATCCCTGAAATGACCAAATCAGGACGCTCGTCCCACATCCCATTCACGCCTAAATAGACGCAGTCGGCCGGAGTGCCGTCCACACTATAAAAGCCGTTGTCTAACGCCGTCAGCGCAAGCGGACGCGATAGCGTCAGCGAATTACTGGCCCCGCTGCGGTCACGGTCAGGGGCAACCACGCGTAGGTTAGCGTGGGGTGTTAGTGCCTCGTAAAGCGCTCTAAGGCCGGGGGCGTGAACACCGTCATCGTTGGAAAGCAGCAGTCGCCGCATCAGAATCTCCTCACCTCAGCGTTAAGCCGTGTCGGGATGATGAATTAACTCGCCAATGACCGCCGTGGCAAAGCTGCCTCGCGGCAGGGCAAACGAGAGTAGCACGGCGTCTGCATCGAAGGTTATTTGCGGCGCAATAAGCCGGGCACGTAGCGCACGCTGCCCGCGCCTGACGCCGCTCTTTTCAAGCCCTTCACACAGCGCAGGGTGCTGAGCGGCGAGCTGCGCTTCATAAGCCCCAGCATCTCCTTCAGCCGAGCGGCCAACGCCCCACAGCACGCCGGTTGGGTGAACGTCTAGCGCAGCGGCGCGCTCCACCAAACTCTCCTCCACCGCCTCAATGCCAAACACACTTTGGGTGCCATCAAGCATGAGAGCATCCCCAGCGATGGGCTGGCACCAGTTACCATCCTGCAGCCGCGCGCTAAGCAGCTCATTGAATAAAAAGCTGCGAGCGGTGGAGAGCATCATGCCCTGCCGGTCGTCGCGCTTGCGCCAGCCTTTCGCCAGCACGGCGGCGGCACGCTGTAAGTTGCGCGCCCCTGCGCCAAAGCGCTGATGGCCGAAATAGTTGGGCACGCCCTGGGCGCAGAGCGTTTCCCAGCGCGGCAAAAAATCGGCCGACTGAACGGCCTCACCGCTCAGGCGTAGCGTAAAGTGGTTAGTGCGATGCACGCCCCGCTTTAGCTTACGTGGGTGGCGTGCCTGCTCAAGTACCGTAACCCCCAGCGCTGCCAAAAAAGCCGACAAATCCGCCGGGGCATCGCGCCCTGGCAAATGGACGCTTAACCATTGGCGAGCCACCGCGACCCGATCTTTCATGCCGGAATAGCCAATATCTCTAGGCGTGACGCCACACAGTCGGCTTAGCTGTTTCACCATATCTAACGTGGTTTGGTTACGCTTTTCAAGCCGCAGCCACAGGTGTTCACCATGAGCTTCCGGGGTAAAATCAAGCTGCTCATCGACGATAAAGTCTTCCGGCTGAGCACGGTACTGCCCTGGCGCGGGCACGCCGAAAGCGGGCGTTAGGCTACGCTGCCATGGGGGTAGGTTAAGCATTCAGCGCCTCTGGGGCCGTCAGCAGTACCACCGCCTCTGCGGCAATGCCTTCACCGCGCCCGGTGAAGCCAAGGCGCTCAGTAGTGGTGGCTTTGACGTTTACCTGGCCAAGACTAATTCCTAAATCTTCAGCGATGACGGCGCGCATAGCGTCAATATGGGGAGCCATTTTGGGCGCCTGGGCCATTAACGTTGCATCCAGATTCACCACGCGATACCCCTCGCTACGCACCAGGGTTACCACATGGCGCAGCAGGCCACGGCTGTCAGCACCAGCCCAGGCGGGGTCGGTATCCGGGAAGTGACGGCCGATATCCCCCAGCGCACAGGCACCCAGTAGCGCATCGCTGATCGCGTGGAGCAGTACGTCGCCATCAGAGTGGGCCACAAAACCGTGGTCAAACGGCAGCTTAACGCCGCCAATCATTAAATGGTCACCTGGCCCAAAGCGGTGCACGTCAAAACCGTGGCCAATTCTCATTAGGTACTCCTGTTGCTGGCGGTTGCCGACTGGGCGGCCAGAATGGCAGCCGCCAGGGCTAAGTCGTCAGGGTGGGTCACTTTTAGATTATC
Source organism: Halomonas sp. KX33721 (assembly GCF_001596805.1). Classification (NCBI taxonomy): domain Bacteria; kingdom Pseudomonadati; phylum Pseudomonadota; class Gammaproteobacteria; order Oceanospirillales; family Halomonadaceae; genus Halomonas; species Halomonas sp. KX33721. The sequence continues at coordinate 55,674 of NZ_LVIA01000016.1, forward strand.
TCGGCGTCCGCTCACTAGCCGTGGTGCCTCGCCCAGCGCTTCTACCGCCGAGGCTTCATCAGTGACCACCGTGCCGGTTTGCTGAGCCTGCTCAAGCGCATGGCGCAGCAGCGAGTAACGGAAACTCTGTGGCGTTAGCGCGTGCCATAGACCATCCCGCGGTTCGGTAATTTGGCTGAGCTGGTCACCGTTATCGCGCTTCATGGTATCCGCCACCGGCATTGCCAGAAGCGCACCGCCTGAGTGTGTCTGCGCTGCTTGATAGAGCGCGTGGAGATCATCACGAGTAATGCACGGACGCGCGACATCGTGCACCATCACGAGGTCTGAGCCCTCGGCGGTCATCGCTTGCAAAGCGTTTAATACGCTATGCATACGCTCGGCACCGCCTGACACACGCTGCCACTGCGCAAAAGGCACCCAGGTGGGGTCGAACCAGCGGTCGTCGCTGTCTAGGCAAAGTACCAACCGCGCCTGCGGAAAAGCGGCGTGAAGCCTTGCCAAGGTGTGGGCCAGAATGGGCTGATTGTTCAACGTCAAATACTGTTTAGGCTTATCGGCCCCCATACGTCTGCCCTGCCCCGCTGCAGGAACGACGAGCCATAGTGTGTTACTCATTCTGCGGCGCCTTCACTGCTCGGTGGTATAGCTCCAGGCAGGGAAACCAGCCCCGCATTGATTCCCACTAGCTCGTTTTTGATGGCAACACCGGGCACCCAATAAAATTGTTCATCGGTGCGCACCATTCCCATATCGCTACGGGCGCGCTCTTCAATGGCATCGAGTCCCGTTTTTAAGTCAGTGACTTCCGCTGCGAGCCTTGCATTGCGCTCACGCATTGGCACGTTATCGGCTTCCTGCACGGCAACGCGTTGCTCTACCTCCTGGAGGTCTTGCCAGCCGCCGTTTCCCAGCCACAGCTGGTACTGCAGCAATCCCAGAGCGGCAAGCAGTATCACCACAAGCCATTTGTGCATCACAGAGATCCTTTGTGAAAGCGAGAACGGCGCGCATTATGCCATTAAGGGCGATAGGCAGCGAGCCGCAGCGCTGTGGGAATTATTTAAACGGTAAGGCATCTTCGGCGGCACGGCGATAGGCCATGATATGGGCAGCCTCTTCTTGGCAAAACTGCGCGACCCCTGCGGCAAGCCCTGGATGGGCCACATAGTGCAGCGAGCGAACCCGCTGCGGTGCAAAGCCCCTTACCAGTTTATGCTCGCCCTGGGTGCCAGGGTCAAATAGGGTTAGCCCCTTGGCTAGGCAGTAGTCGATACCTTGGTAGTAGCAGGCTTCGAAATGCAGGCAGTCCGCGATGATTTCACTGCCCCAGTAGCGTCCATAAAGAGTGTGTGCACCGCGAAAATAGAGCGCAGCGGCCACGGGCCTGCCCTCCAAACGCACCTGCACCAACATCAGCGCCTCGGGCATTACTTGGCGTAAGCGTTCAAAGAAGACGTGATTAAGATAGGGTGGTCGGCCACGCTCATGATATGTAATGGTGTAGCAGCGATAGAAGTGCGCCATATCGACATCACTAATCGCAGCACCTTCCAGACGATGCAGCGTAAGGCCCTGATCAGCGACTAACCGCCGCTCACGCTTTATCATTTTGCGACGCTTTGAGGTCAGACTAGCTAAAAAGCCGTCAAAATCGCCGACACCTCGGTCTCGCCACTGAAACTGTACCCCTTCTCGCGCAATTAGCTCAGGACACTGGCGCTGCCACGCCTCGACCTCTGGCTCCTCGGCAAACAGCAAGTGCCAACTGGAAAGCCCCACCTCATCGCACTGCTGTTTCCAACCGATGGCTAACTGCTCACGGACAGCGGCAGTATCGGTATTCGCGGCTATCAGTGCTCGGGGGCCAGGCGCGGGCGTAAAAGGAATAGCGCTTAGCCCTTTGGGGTAGTAGTCGCCACCTGCCCGCTCCAGCGCCTCCGCCCACCCCCAATCAAACACATATTCGCCATAGGAGTGGTCCTTGCGGTACATGGGCAGCGCCCCGACCAATCGGGAATCTTGCCAAACGCATAAATGGCAAGGCACCCAGCCAGTAGCTGCACCCACCGAACCGCTCGCTTCAAGTGCAGCCAAAAAGGCATGGCGTAAAAAGGGCTGCTCTTCACTCACCAGCGCATCCCACTGGCTTGCCGCAACGGTATCAATCGCAGGTAGAATGGTAAGGGACAGCGAGCGTGAACGCATAACATCTCCCATGGCACACTGGCATAGGTTGTGAATCGTTTACTGTACCATCAAGGCCATGACAGCGTACCAACCACCTTGTTTTGCTTACGATCTTTTGGACCGATAAACACTGCACCCACGCGCAATGAAACCAGCACTGTCAATAACGGATGATTCCAAGGAGAGGCTATGAAGCGCGACCTGACGAGTATGTTTAATGCTCAGCGTCATACGGCTGGCCAAGCGCCATTTCCAACGTTAGGGGTGCGCCGAGAACGTTTGGCCCGCTTAGCCAAAATGACGAAGCGCCATCAGCAAGAGATCGTGCGAGCAATCCAAACCGACTTTGGCCAGCGTAGCGACGTAGAAATACACCTTGTTGAAATTAGCGCTGTGCTGCAAGCAATTCGCCATGCACGCCGCCACTTATGGCACTGGATGCGCCCTCGCCGAGCAGGCGTACCTTGGAAAATGTGGCCCGCTCGTGCTCACGTTGCCCCTCAGCCCCTTGGCATTGTGGGAGTGATGTCCTCCTGGAACTACCCTTGGCATCTTGCTTTGATGCCGGTGGTAGATGCGTTCGCCGCAGGTAATACGGTACTGGTAAAGCCCAGTGAGCAGGCGCCACATACCAGCGCTCTATTGGCCAAACTGGTGCCTCAATACTTCACCGACGAAGAGTTTGGCGTGGTGGAAGGTGGCGCTGATATCGCCACAGCATTTAGCGCGCTGCCGTTTGATCACTTGCTCTTTACCGGCTCAAGCGCAACGGGCCGCCAAGTAGCCGCTGCCGCGGCAACCCACCTCACCCCCGTCACGCTGGAGCTGGGTGGCAAATCACCTGCGCTTGTCGCGGGTGACGCTGATTTAGAACAGGCGGCCGCCGCGATTATCTTTGGCAAAGGCATGAATGGGGGACAATCCTGCATAGCGCCGGACTATGTACTGGTTGAGAGCCGCCACCTTGACGCCCTTACTCACGCTTTAGAGCGAGCCATCCAACATCAGCGGCCAAACGCAAAAGAGGCCACCGGCTATGTGAGCGATGTCCACCAAGCGCGCATCAAGCAGCTATTGGATGAAGCACGCGACCACGGCTGCCGTGTAATTGACCAAGGCACCCATTCCCCCGCGCTCGTCATCGACCCGCACCAGGGTTTAGCGCTAATGCAGGAGGAGATTTTTGGCCGCATCCTGCCGCTTATTAGCGTTAAGCAAATGGACGACGCCATTCGTTTTATTAATGCTCGCCCTCACCCACTCGTTCTCTACGCGTTCACCCGTAACAAGGCGCTCCAGGAATCCCTTCGTCATACCACCCGCTCTGGTGCGCTGGTGTTTAATGAGACGCTGCTGCACCACGCCGTTTCCTCTTTACCCTTTGGAGGCGTTGGTGAAAGCGGCATGGGGGCTTACCACGGCCGTCACGGTTTTGAACGTTTTAGCCATTTGCGCGGCGTCTTTTATCAATCCCAGCGCCCCACCAGCCGGTGGTTAAGCCCCCCTTATCGACGTTGGTTGCTGAAATTACTCGGGCTTGACTAAAGCTATTAAGCTAATGTCCGATATTCACTGAATACGCCTTATAGTTACAGGCCACTACGTTTAGGAAACATTATGCAAGCCGCCGACCTACCTAATAATGAAACACAGCGCCTGACGGCCTTGCATGCACTCAATGTTCTCGATACACCTGCCGACACAGCCTTTGATCGCATCACTGAGCTGGCCTGCGAACTGTTTGATGTGCCGATTGCTTTAGTATCGTTGGTTGATAAAGAGCGCCAATGGTTTAAAGCTCACAGCGGGCTTGAGGCCTATGAAACCAACCGTGATATCTCATTTTGTGCTCATGCCGTAGCAGCTAATCGCCCCTTAGTCATTGAAGATACCAAAAACGACCCGCGCTTCGCTGATAACCCATTGGTATTAGAGCAGCCTCATATCCGTTTTTATGCAGGCCACCCGCTTTGCCCCAGCGATGACCAGTTACCCGTTGGTACGCTGTGCTTAATTGGTGAACAACCACGCACCTTTACTGAGCGTGATCATCGCATCCTGCACAATTTAGCCAAGCAGGTAGATGAATTGCTCCGCCAACATGAGCTTAAGGAGCGGCTTTCACGTACGGCAAAACAGCTTGAAGCACTCTTTACCAAAAGTGCGACAGGTAAACTACGCGTCGATCGGGCGGGAAATGTCATCGCCATTAATCCATTTGCACTCAACTTATTGGGCTACCAAGCAGAAGAAGTTGTCGGCAACAATGTGGGAATGCTCGCCTTCCCAGAGACCGCGGAGAAATACAATTATTTAATTAGCCGCTACTTCTCTTCTGATGCTAATGAACAGAGCGTTGGAAAAGGGCGCGAAACCGTGGTGCGCCACAAGCAAGGGCATCAGATTCCCGTACACTTGGTAGTAAATGCCATCCACAATGACCGTCAGGAATTTGTTGAGTTTCTGGCGATACTCACTGACCTTTCAGATATTAATAAAGCAAAACATCGCGTAAACCGGGAACGCCGCTTATTACAAGTGCTTCATCAGGGCATTACCGACTACCAGGCACTAATGTCCGGCGAGCGGCTTTGGACCTTTCTGATGGAAGCACTGCGTGAGCTAACCGACAGCGACTACGCGCTGATTGGTGAAGTACTACCAACTGAGACCACCAACGCGCTGAAAATACACGCCATTACCGATCTCTCGTGGAACAAAGAGTCCCGCGAGCTGATGGAGAAGCTGCGCAGTGGCGATATGATGCTTACCAACCCTAACTCCTTACTAGGGCAGGTTTATGCCTATGGCAACGTGGTGATTACCGATGATGTGTATAGCCATGCCAAGCGTGGCGGTTTCCCACCGGGCCACCCACGGATCAATAACTATTTGGGCGCGCCTATTTTCAACGGCGACCAGCTGATTGGCATGTTCGCTATTGCCAACAGCCAGCAGCCTCTTAGCCAAGCGCTGCTGGACTGGCTACAGCCGTTTACCGACACCTGCGCCCTACTGATTAATCTCTATCGCCAAATGGCCGAGCGCGAACAAGTCACCAAAGACTTAGCGGCCGCACGGGATCAGGCAGAGAAAGCGAATAAGGCGAAGAGTGAATTCCTCTCTTCCATGAGCCACGAGCTACGTACCCCGCTAAATGCCATCATTGGTTTTGCCCAGTTACTCAGTAAAGGGCGACGCGACCCTCTTAGCGAGAAGCAACAGCGCCAGGTCGGCCAAATTGAGAAGAGCGGCCAACACTTGTTGAGCTTAATTAACGAAGTGCTTGATCTAGCGAAAATTGAAGCTGGGCATATGACCCTCTCCATAGAACCGATCTCTATCGAAGGCGTCATTGAAGATGCTTGCAACACGTTAGAAGCTAATATGAATGCCACTGGCATTCAGTTAATTCGCTACCCAATAAACAGTACCTGGTCTGTCTCTGCTGACTACACCCGCACGAAACAGATACTGCTCAACCTGTTATCTAATGCCATCAAGTACAACCGCGAGCACGGCGCCATTACCATTGGGGTAACGCAGCAAGATTCTGAACTACGCTTCAGCATTAGTGACACAGGACCGGGTATTGCCCCCGAGCGGCAAGAGGAACTCTTTGAGCCGTTTAATCGCCTAGACGCTGAGTACGGCACCATCGAAGGCACGGGTATTGGGCTAGCAATCACTCGAGAACTGGTTGAGCGCATGTCGGGGTGTATTGGCGTGGACAGCCAGCCGGGCGAAGGATCTACTTTCTGGTTTACGCTCCCTGTTGCCAACGTTGCCCCACTAACAGAACAGACCGCAACACGCACCTTGGCCGATGCGGAAAAAGCTCAGCGCGATTATCGACTGCTTTATATTGAGGATAACCCCACCAACCAACGCCTGATGGAAGACATTATTGATGACTTCCCCCACGTGGACCTTCAAACCGTTAATAGCGCTGAACTCGGGCTTGAGATTATGCGTCACTCACCGCCTGATCTTGTACTTATGGATATCCACCTGCCGGGGATGAACGGCTACCAAGCCCTCGCTGCCATACAAAACGATACGCAACTGAAGCATATTAATGTAGTTGCGCTCTCTGCCAATGCGATGGAACGTGATTTAACCCACGGCTTAGCCGCTGGTTTTGCTGATTACCTGACCAAACCTATCGATATCGACAAGCTATCGGCAACGCTCAGCACCTATTTTTCCGCTGCACCGGCAACAGACGCACCAAGGAAGGCTCCATGATATTTATGAACAAACACCTGCTTGTTGTTGACGACAACAGCGTGAATATTGAGCTGCTTCTCGACCTATTAGACGATCATGGGTTTGACAATGTGCATGGGCTAAGCGACCCGCGTCACGTACTTGCCTACTGTCAGCAGCAGTTGCCCGATTTGATTTTGCTCGATATCCGTATGCCTCATATAGATGGCTACGCGGTGATGGAGCAGCTGCAGGAACATTTTGCAGACCAGACGCCCCCCGTCATTGTACTGACCGCCCAAATTGACGACGACACCCGCCACCGGGCGCTTAAAATGGGCATTCGTGACTTCCTTACCAAACCGTTTAAGCACGATGAAGTGCTCCAACGCATTCGTAATACGCTTGATGTCGAGCATCGCTACCAGGTTCGCGATAAACAAGCAGAAACCCTGGAGCAAATGGTTGCCAAGCGGACAGAAGAGCTTGATCACCAGTCACGCACCGACCCCATCACACAGCTACCCAACCGGCGGGCACTGACACAGCTATTGCAAGAAGCCGCTCAACGAGGGCACGGCACTGGGCTGCTGTTTATTGCTTTGGATCACTTGGACGATGCGGTTCGACTCCATGGCTACGGTATTGCAGACCAGTTAATAATGCATATCAGCCACCGCTTAAACGCCCAATTATCCCCTAAATGTACATTAGGACTCTGGGGCGGCAGCGAGCTACTGGTGATCACCCAAAGTGCTGAGCTCACCGGGCTACGGCAGTTAGCCTCTCGTCTACTAAGCTGTTTCGACCATGACCAGACGCTGGGCGATTTACTGCTACCGCTCAACGCCCGCATGGGTATTAGCTGGTCCCATGGCCATTTTGAAACCGAGCGACTTGTGCACATGGCCGCCCTAGCCCTGCCCCAAAACGGCTCTTTACGTATCCAAAACTACAACGAAACTCTGGAAACCCAGCAGCGTCATCGCCTACACCTGCAACAGGCGGTTCGCGGGGCAACCCAACGGGGGGAAATGTCACTGGCGTTTCAGCCCAAGCTATCGCTCGCCACCCAGCAAGTCATCGGCGCGGAAGCCCTGCTCCGCTGGTACCATCCAGAACTTGGTCATGTGTCACCTGCAGATTTCATCCCCCTTGCCGAGGCAAGCGGTGATATTCTCTCCATTGGTGAGTGGGTGCTAGAAGAGGCCATGCGCTATATTGTGCAGTGGCGCCAGCAAGGGCTTCTTAATGACCGCTTCCATATTGCGGTTAACGTGGCAGCCCGCCAGCTGGCACGTAAGGATTTTGCTCAAAACCTACTAACACGCTTAGCTAAGCACAACATTCCTGAGCGCTTTTTTGCTTTAGAGGTCACCGAATCCGGCCTGCTCAGCGATATGCACAACGCGCGCATCCAGTTAGCTCAATTGACCGAAGCAAAGATTGCTGTTGCCATCGATGATTTTGGTACCGGGCACTCCTCGCTGGCTTATGTAAAGACACTACCTTTTTCAACCCTAAAGATTGACCGCGCCTTTGTGCTGGACTTGGAAAAAGACACGGTGGATCGCCAACTGGCTCTGACCATCACCCAGTTAGCCCATGCAGTAGGCTGTAATGTGGTGGCTGAAGGCATCGAAACCGCAGCTCAAGCAGACTACTTACGTTCTATTGGTTGCGAAGCTGCACAGGGGTATTACTATGCTCGTCCGTTGCCCGCCGATGAATTTTATCGCTGGTGCACGAATTGGAAACCTCACCCAAACTTAACGCCTGCCACGGAGTCTGTTAATGGCGCATGACCTGCTAGACCGCTTACGGGAACGCTTAGAAGAGTTGAACCGCTCAGAGCGCAAAGTCGCGAACGTAATTTTGGAAGACCCCGCCGCGGCCACCAGCCTGAGCATCGCAAGCCTTGCCCAGGCAGCTAGTGTCAGCGAGCCGACCGTTAACCGTTTCTGCCGTAACTTTGGCGCCAAAGGCTACCCGGATTTTAAAATCAAGCTGGCCCAAAGCTTGGCGGGGGGCACGCCCTACGTCACCCGCGCCGTTGAGCCCGGCGATACTGCCACGCAGTACACCCATAAAATCTTTGGGGCCACCATTGCCGCGCTGGACGAAGCCCAGCGTGAAGTGGATATGGCCGCCGTCGAGCGGATGGTGGATTATCTGACGCAGGCCAAGCAGATTCACTTTTTTGGGCTGGGTGCGTCAGGTGCCGTGGCGCAAGATGCGCAGCATAAGTTTTTCCGCTTTAACCTGCCGGTCATGGCCTATGTAGACGTGCTGATGCAGCGCATGGTAGCCGCCGCCTGCCACACCGGCGATGTGGTGGTGATCATCTCTTATACCGGACGCACCAGGGAGCTGGTGGATATCGCCAAAGTGGCCAGGGAAGCAGGCGCCGTCGTACTCGGCATTACCGCACCGAACTCTCCGCTCTCACAGGAGTGCACCGCCACGCTTGAAGTCGCCACTCCAGAGGACACCGACCACTATATGCCGATGACCTCACGAGTTATTCAGCTCACCTTAATTGATGCGCTCGCCACCGGGGTAACGCTTAGGCGCGGCGAAGATTTTCTGCCGCACCTGAAAAAGATCAAAGACAGCCTGCGCGATACCCGCTTTCCAGCGGAAAAGCCCACTAAATAAGCGTCGCTAGTGGTTACGCGTCCACAGCGGTGGTGACGGTAATTTCCACTTTTAACTCGTCGGCAGGCATTGGCGCGCATACGCAGGTGCGTGCCGGTGCATAGCCATCTGGCACCCAGGCATCCCATACTTCGTTCATCGCTGCGAAATCGCCACCATCTTTCAGGTAGATAGTGGCACTTAGCAGCTGCTCGCGGCTGGAGCCAATCTCTTTTAGCAGCGCATCTACCCGCGCCAGCATGCTCTCAGTTTGCGCTTTGATGTCGCCATGGCGCGCCTCAGGACCCGCCACCTGACCGCATAAATAGGCAACGCCCTGGTGAATCACGGCGCGGCTCATACGAGCTTTTGTATCATGACGCTGAATGCTCATAGATTAATCTCCTAAGAAGATGAAAAAAAACTAGTGTAAACCGCCACCAAGCCACTGCCTATGCTTCGTTAGCCAACGCGCATTAGGTGGGCACGGGACGATGTTCAAACACGCGGCGCAAAACGAAGCTCGTATGGGCCCCGGTAACCCCTTCAATTCGGTTGATGACGTGCAGCAGCAGGTGCTGGTAATCATCCATATCCTTCACCAGAATTTTGAGCTGAAAATCCGCTGCTTGCCCGGTAATGATCAAACACTCCACCACGTTGGGGATAGTGCGAATATGTCGCTCGAAGTTATCAAACCGCTCAGGGGTGTGCTGGTCCATCGAGATGTGCAGCAATGCCATCAGCTGAAACCCCAGCGGGCGCGCATCCACCACCGCACGGTACTGGGTAATCAGCCCATGCTCCTCCAGCGCCCGCACCCGGCGTAAGCAGGGCGATGGCGAAAGGCCAATACGCTCGGCCAACTCCTGGTTACTAATGCGCCCTTCCACCTGCAGCACATCCAGAATACGCCGATCAAAACGATCCAGCGTCAAGGGTGATACCGTCATAGCCGACAGCTCCTACCAATAAAAAAGCATATATTGATACATTCTGCCACTTACTCTCAATAATGCCATTTTTTCGCAATAACCTTTCAAGGCAAGTTGAGTAAACTGGTGTGACTGTCACAAGCAGGATCGTCTTAAAAGCGGCTGACGCCACAAGCGGCCGCCCCAAACAACTCAACGTTTTCAGGAAACTTACCATGGCTGCTTTTGATCATCGCAAATATCGCCCTGCTCCGCGGGTGCCCGCCTTTAACCGCCAGTGGCCCGACCGGGAGCTTACCCACGCTCCTATCTGGGTAAGCGAAGACCTACGCGATGGTAACCAAGCCCTACTGGAGCCCATGACAGTTGAGCAGAAGCAGCGCTTTTGGCACCAGATTATTAAAGTGGGCATTAAGGAAGTCATGGTGGGCTTCCCCTCCGCCAGCCAGCCGGATTACGACTTCGTGCGCTGGTTGATCGAAGAGGACCAAATCCCTGAGGACGTCACCATTGCCGTGCTGGTACAGTGCCGCGAACACCTGATCGAAAAAAACGTTTGCTTCGCTGGTGGGCGCTAAACGCGCCATTATCCATCTGTACAACTCCACCTCGACCATTCAGCGAGAGCGGGTGTTCGAGATGGACCGCGATGGTATTACCGATATCGCCGTGCAAGGGGCGACCTGGGTGAAAACCTATGCCGCGCAATATCCAGACGTTGATTGGCGCTTCCAGTACTCGCCGGAGAGCTTCTCCAGCACGGAAATCGACTTCTCACTGGCTATTTGCGAAGCGGTGATGGATGTCTGGCAGCCCACCCCAGACAACAAGTGCATTCTTAACCTGCCCACCACAGTAGAAGTGGCTGGCCCGCATCATCACGCCGACCAAATCGAGTATTTCTGCCAGCACATTAGCCGCCGCGACAGCGTGATTATTTCAGTGCATACCCATAACGACCGCGGCGGTGCCGTGGCCTCGGCTGAGCTTGCACTGTTAGCGGGTGCCGACCGGGTAGAGGGCACCTTGCTGGGTAACGGCGAACGCACCGGCAATATGGATATTGTCACGCTGGCGATGAACCTCTACAGCCAGGGGATTGACCCCGAGCTGGATCTTTCCAATCCAGACGAGATCATTCAAGTGGTTCACGAATGTACCGGCATTACGATGCACCCCCGCCACCCCTGGGTAGGCGAAATGGTCTACACCGCCTTCTCAGGCAGCCACCAGGATGCGATTCGCAAATCGCTCAAACACCAGAAGCCCGACGAGCCATGGCAAGTGGCCTACCTGCCGATCGACCCTCATGATATTGGGCGGGACTACCAAGCCGTTATTCGGGTCAACAGCCAGTCGGGCAAGGGCGGCATGGCCTTCCTGCTAGAGCGCGACTACGGCATTAACCTGCCCCGCTGGATGATGCTAGCGCTGGCCCCTTACGTGCAGAAAGAGAGCGAGCGACGTAACAGCGAGCTCTCTAGCGAGATGATTCGCCAAGTGATGTTCGATAACTTCTCCCATGACGCCCCCCTAGCGCTGGCCGACTACCGGCTCTCGAAGGGGCAGCAGGAAGGTATCGATGTGACGCTGTGGCAGGGTGCCGAAACGCTGCGCTTATCCGGCACGGGAAATGGCGCGATGTCATCATTCACCGACGCCTGGAAGAAACATACCGGCACCCATGTGGCCATTCTCGATTACAGCGAGCACTCGCTAGGCGGCGACAGCGAGGCCAACGCCATTGCCTTCGTGCAGCTTAATATTGATGGGCAGCGCATCTGTGCCGTGGCGGAAGATAGCGACACGGTCAGCGCCTCGCTTAAAGCGGTGCTATCGGGGATTAACGCAGCGCAAGCAACCCGCACCACTCAGCCAGAGGCCGCCACCAGCCTCGCGTAAGCCGCCTGGCCGCCGCTAAGGGGTAGCGGCGGCCAGGGTTTAGCGTCAACCGCTATTCAGCGCAGTATCAACACCGGTAAATGCGCGTTACGCAGCATTGCCGTGGTGGTGCTGCCCACCAGCAGATGGCGAATGCGCGAGTGGCCGTAAGCCCCCATCACGAGCAGGTCAATGTCCTTTTCTTGCTTATAAGCGCGCAGCGTCTCTTCCACCTCACCGGCGCGAATAGCGCCTTCGGTTTGGTGGCCTGCGGCCTGGAGGGTATCCATAGCCCACTGCAGCTGCGAGTGATTCTCTGCAGTCTCTGCGCCCACAATCACCACATGGCACGATGCGTCATCAAACAAGGGGCTTTTCGCCAGCATTTCAACGCCTTTTCGCGCTGTTTTGCTGCCATCGAAGGCCATCAGCACGCGTTTGGGCAGCGTAAACGCCTTCGGCACCATCAAGATGGGACGGTGAAGCTCACGTACCACGCGCTCAAGGTTAGAGCCCAAGTGGCCGCTGGCTTGGTGGGCCGTTTCCCCTCGCTTTCCTAGCACTAGCAAGCGGATCTCTTTTTCATGCTCGGCCAAGGTATCCACCAGGGTGCCATTGCGCTGCATACAGGGCGGCTCTGCAAACCCAGCCGCTTCTACCCGCGCTTTTGCGGCATCCAATATCAAGCGCCCCTGCTGGCGAGCAAGCTTGCCGCGCTGCTCTTCAATATCCGAGAGCTGTTCCAGAAGATGTTCTCGCGTGCCCAGGCCTAGATGGCCGGTTAAGTCAGGCTCCGCCACCTGCGTGTGGTTATCAACGGTGTGAAGAAAACGCAGCGGTGCCGAAAGCGCCGTGGCTGCCCAAACCGCATAGTCACACACACTTTCTGCATAGTGGGACCCATCAATGGCTGCTAACACGTAATCAGACATACTGGCTTCTCCTTGAGAGGGTGCACCAAACGTTGTCGTTATTCTGACTCTGTTGTACACGAAGACGTTGGACAGCAACACCGTCAGCGGCACGTTTTTAGGCGCTCCGACCTTGATGGATACAGATGCTACAATTAGCCGCCTATCAATAGATTCATCATAGGGCGAGGAGCAGCATGGGACATGGCATCACCAGCGTATTACTCGTGGCACTGGGCGGCGCACTGGGGGGTATCGGGCGCTTTGCCATTTCCAACGCGATGGCTCATGCGCTGGGTAAAGCCTTCCCCTGGGGAACACTCTGCGTCAATGCTAGCGGAACGCTATTAGCAGGTTGGCTACTAGGCGTTTACGGCGTGGCTAATACGCAGTCGCTTTGGCTATTTGCGGTAGCGGGCCTGTTAGGCGGCTATACCACGGTGTCGTCGTTTAGCTTGCAAACCCTTGAGCTGTGGCAGCGCGGCCAGGCAATTCGCGCCGCGCTCAATATGGTCGCTACGTTACTATTAGGCATCGCCATGACAGCGCTAGGCTGGTGGTTGGCCCAGGGTTAGCAAGGAGTCCTTGATGAGTATCAACGCCTATCTAGCCGTCGGCCTTGGCAGCGCTATAGGAAGCGTTCTTCGCTATAGCGTTTCGCTGGCTTCAATGGTCATGCTGGGTACCCACTTTCCCTGGGGAACGCTATTGGTAAACGTGCTGGGCTCCTGCCTCATCGGCTGGTTAGCCGCGACAGCGTCTCGCGCGCCACATGGCAAACTGGCGCGCTGGCAGCCGCTGTTAGTGGCAGGGTTTTGCGGCGGCTTCACTACCTTTTCGCTCTTCAGCCTGGAAACGCTGCACTTGGCACAGCAGGGCAGTATGGGGCTGGCGCTGCTGTACGGCATAGGCAGCCTGCCCCTCTGTGTATTCTCCGCCTGGATGGGCGAGCGTTTGGCCTTTTCACACCCACCAGCGGCCTAACCTTTTGATACGCGGGTCGCTCGAACAGCAGCAGCCCTAGGTTTATCTCTCCTTGATCCTCTGGCTGCCACAAACTGCTGCCGGGGCGAGTGGTTAGCTAACACGGGAGTATCCACCAAGTATCCCTTGCTTGCTCATCACTAGTTGCCAGAGCTGAATTTGCCGGGCGCGAAAAGCCCCTGCACACACCAGCAGGTAATAGCGCCACATGCGGTAAAAGCGCTCGCCATACTGCTCTTTAAATCGCGGCCAGTGGGTTTCGAAGTTATGGTGCCAAGCCATTAAGGTGCGATCATAGTCAGCCCCGAAGTTATGTAGATCTTCAATAACAAACAGTGCTTCGGCGGCGTCTGTGATTTGCCCTAAGGTAGGCAGCTCACCATTGGGGAAAATATACTTATCAATCCAAGGGTCGGTCACGGTATTGCTTAAGTTTTTACCAATGGTATGCAGCAAAAATAGTCCATCATCTTTTAAGCAGCGGTGAACAACACTCATATACTCGCGATAATTTTTATGACCTACGTGCTCAAACATACCGATACTCACTACGCGGTCAAACGTCTCGCTTTCATCACGATAATCCTGCAGGCGAAACTCTACCGGTAAGCCTTTTCTTAGCAGCCGCTGCCCAAATTCAGCCTGCTCCTTAGAAATGGTCAGGCCCACACACTCCACCCCATAATGCTCGGCAGCGTAGCCCATAAAACTGCCCCAGCCGCAGCCGATATCCAGAACACGCATCCCTGGTTTTAGCTGGAGCTTACGACAAATAAGATCAAGCTTGGCTTCCTGGGCTTCATCCAGCGTTTGGGCATGTTTCCAGTAGCCACAGGTGTAGGTCATCCGCTGGTCGAGCATCGCGGCATAAAAGTCGTTGCCGAGATTGTAGTGCTTCTCCCCTACTTCCCACGCCCGCTTCGCTGTTTGGCGGTTGAGCAGGCGTGAACGTAGCGAGTGGTAAATCAGCTGGGTGGGCTTAATGCGTTGGCCAAGCTGGGCACGCATGATGCGGTAAAACAGCTCATCTAGCCGTATGGCATCCCACTCCCCTCGCATGTAGCTTTCGCCAAGTCCCAGATTACCTCGCGAAAGAGCACTATCGATAACGCCGGGTGCGTACAGCTGTATATCCCAAGGGCGGCTCCCATCCAGTTGAATGTCAGCCTCGCGCAATAGCTCGGCAATAAAACGGTGAGAGGGTGAGGTTGCATCAAAGCCAATAGGCGATTTTTCCAACGTTGGCACGGCAGGCTCCTCGCTATTCCAGAGAGTGGATAGGTAACAACCTGCCTAACAGCATAGTATCGAATAGCACAGTATTGCACTGCAGCATCAACAACCTCCCACAAAAAAAGCCGGGCTGCTCTTACGAGCAGCCCGGCTTAAGCGATGTTGATAAGCGGTTAACGCAGTATTAACACAGGTATCCGGCTGCTTCGCAGCATGGCCGTGGTGGTACTGCCTACTAGCAAATGACGAATGCGCGAGTGCCCGTAGGCTCCCATCACCAGTAGATCAATACCGCTTTCCTGCTCGTAAGCTTGCAAAGCGTCATCCACTTCACCCGCGCGAATCGCGCCTTCTGCATGATGCCCTGCTTCACGCAAAGTGTTTAGCGCCCACGCCAGCTCACTGCGGTGCTCGGCTGTTTCTGCTCCTACAATCAGTACATGGCAGGTTGCCCCCGCAAATAGCGGCGAGCGGGCCAGCATCTCCACCCCTTTGCGGGCGGTTTGGCTGCCATCAAAGGCAATCAGCACCTTTTCCGGCCGCTGAAAGGCTTTCGGCACCATCAAAATCGGGCGGTGCATTTCGCGCACCACCTGCTCTAGGTTAGCGCCCAGGTGCCCACTTGCCTGGTGGGCGGTTTCGCCGCGCTTGCCTACCACTAGCAGGCGCACGTCTTTTTCCAGCTCTACCAGTGTTTCCACTAGCGTGCCGTTTAACTGGCGGGTCGTGGGGCTACTTACCCCATCTTCCACCGCCCTGGCCTTGGCCGCTTCGAGCATCAGCTTGCCTTGCTCACGATTTACCCTGGCACGCTGCTCATCAAGCGCTGAGAGTTCTTCCATCAGCTTTTCGCGAGCGCCAAAGCGCAGGCTGCCGGATAAATTTTGCTCTTCGGGTGCCCCGGAGTGGTTATCCACTACGTGCACAAAGCTCAAAGGTGCATCAAGAGCCAGGCTTGCCCAGGCGGCGTAATCACAAACGCCTTCGGCAAATTGGGAGCCGTCAATGGCGGCGAGTACGTGTTCAGTCATGCTGTTCTCCTTGCCTGGTTTAGTGGCCGCCCATCAGTTTTTCAACGGCTTCCGGGTCGTTGTGAACGGCGTAGCGGTCCACCACGGTGGCGCTTGCTTCGTTTAGGCCTACCAGTTCAACCTCGGTGCCTTCACGGCGGAATTTAATCACCACGCGGTCAAGCGCCTGAACGGCGGTCACATCCCAGAAGTGCGCCTTCGAGAGATTAATGGTCACCTTATCGATGCTCTCTTTGAAATCGAACGCGGCCATAAAGCGCTCAGACGAGGCAAAAAACACCTGTCCAACCACTTGGTATTCGCGCTCTTTACCGGCCTCTATTTCTTTTGAGCCGACGTACATGATGTTGCTAACTTTATTGGCGAAGAACAGCGCCGCCAGCAGCACGCCGACAAAAACCCCCATCGCTAAGTTATGGGTACCGACGGTCACCGCGACGGTCGCCAGCATGACGACATTGGTGCTCATCGGATGCTTTTTCAGATCGCGAATGGACTCCCAGCTAAAGGTACCAATCGAGACCATAATCATCACCGCGACCAGCGCCGCCATGGGAATTTGCGATACCCAGTCTGACAAGAACACCACCATCAACAGCAGCACCACGCCCGCAATCAGCGTCGATAAACGCGTCCGGCCACCCGATTTAATGTTGATCACCGACTGACCAATCATCGCGCAACCAGCCATACCGCCCATTAAACCAGCGCCAATATTAGCCACCCCTTGGCCTTTACACTCGCGGTTTTTATCGCTGGGTGTATCAGTAAGATCATCCACAATCGTGGCGGTCATCATCGACTCAAGCAGGCCCACCACTGCCAGCATCACGGCGTAGGGAAAAATAATCATCAGGGTTTCAAGATTTAACGGCACGTTCGGCCATAGGAAAACCGGCAGCGTATCCGGCAGCTCGCCCATATCGCCCACGGTGCGAATATCCATACCGCTCACCATATACACCACGGTCAGCACCACGATGCACACTAGGGGCGAAGGAACCGACTTGCCAATCTTCGGCAAATAAGGGAACAAGTAGATAATCCCCAGGCCAGCCAGCGTCATGGCATACACATGCCACGTCACATTGGTAAGCTCCGGCAGTTGCGCCATAAAAATCAGGATCGCCAGCGCATTCACAAACCCGGTGACCACCGAGCGAGAAACAAAGCGCATCAGTTCCGCCAGGCGCAGGTAACCCGCGATAATTTGCAGCACGCCGGTCAGCAGCGTGGCGGCCAGCAGATACTCCAAGCCATGCTCACGCACTAGCGTTACCATCAAAAGCGCCATGGCACCGGTGGCCGCAGAGATCATACCTGGGCGGCCACCGGTAAAGGCGATAATCACCGCGATACAGAACGAGGCGTAAAGCCCCACTTTTGGATCCACGCCCGCGATAATTGAAAAGGCGATCGCTTCAGGAATTAGCGCCAGCGCGACGACAATACCTGAGAGCGTGTCGCCCTTAATGTTAGAGAACCACTCATGCTTACTGAAAAGTGCCATTCAGGGAGTCCAATGGTTAGGGGGCTAAAGACATTGCGCGCCGCAGCCGCACACAAAGGCAGCACAAGAGCGCACGTTAGTAATAGATTGTCGGATGAATGCTACCAATCGAAGACGCAAACGCGCCGATAGCCAAATAGCAGCAACGGGGTGCCATAGCACCGATATAACGCGAAGAGCGTTATGGCGCTAATTAAGGAGGGAGAACCTAGGGTGGAGTCATCAGCCCTGGTGTCGGCAGAGCAACGGCTGCCATTGCATTGATCATTACAGATAAACCTTGCTGTTTTAACATCGTTATTCAGGCGAGATGGCGGCAGCTAAGTGCGTTCCAGTCGCCTTGAGCGCGGCATTCTACCAGCAAACAGGCCAATTCGCACCCGCCACCCTAGACGTTTAGACGATGACCTTCCCTCTAAGCTTGGCTTACCATGGCACTCAAACGGCGGCCCCACCGCCCTTTCCTCGCCACTTTCTACCCTACCAACGAGAGGAACCGCACATGAGCCAGACAGTCGCAGTGATTAAAGGCGATGGCATCGGCCCTGAGATAATGGACGCCACCCTGCAAGTGTTAGACGCCCTTGAGTGCGGGCTGAACTACGAGTTTATCGACGCAGGTCTGGTAGCGCTTGAAAAGCACGGCACGCTGATTCCACAAGCCTCGTTGGATGCCATTGAAAAGCACGGCATTGCCCTGAAAGGCCCGCTCACCACGCCAATTGGTAAGGGCTTTTCATCCATCAACGTGCAGCTACGCCGCCATTTTGACCTCTATGCCAACGTGCGCCCCGCCATCAGCTTTCCGGGCACCCGCTCCCGCTACGATGATATCGACATGATCACCGTGCGGGAAAACACCGAAGGGGCTTACCTCTCCGATGGCCAGGAGATGATTGACGACGGCAACACGGGCATTTCAGTGATCAAGGTGACCCGCCAAGGCTCCGAGCGCATCGTGCGTTACGCCTTTGAACTCGCCAAGCAAAACGGTCGCAAGAAAGTCACTGCCGTTCACAAAGCCAACATCATCAAAACCAGCTCCGGCCTGTTTTTGGACGTAGCCCGCGACATCGCCAGCGAGTATCCCGAGATCGAATTCCAAGAGATGATCGTGGATAACGCCTGTATGCAGCTGGTCATGAACCCTCATCAGTTCGATGTGGTGGTCACCACCAACCTATTCGGCGATATTCTATCCGACCTCTGCGCCGGTCTCGTAGGCGGTTTGGGCCTCGCCCCAGGGGCGAACATCGGTGAGAAAGCAGCTATTTTCGAAGCGGTACACGGCTCAGCCCCCGACATTGCAGGCAAGAAAATTGCCAACCCCTGTGCCCTACTGCTCGCCGCCGCCCAGATGCTCGACCATCTCGGCATGACCGCCAAGGGGGATGCCATTCGTCAGGGGATTCGCGCCGTGCTCGAAAACCGCCGCGACATGGTGACACCCGATATGGGCGGCACCGGCACTACCGATACTTTTGCCCAGGCGCTCGTAGAACACTTGCAACGCTGAGCCTAGCCCAGCCACACATCGAGAAACAGCATGATCACCAAGCCCATCGCCAGGCCAAACGTCGCTTTCTTCTGATGGCCGCAGCGGTGGGTTTCGGGAATGATTTCATGGCTGATCACATAGAGCATGGCCCCTGCCGCAAACGCCAACCCCCAAGGCAGCAGTACTTGGGAGACGGTGACGACGCTAGCACCAAAGAGCCCCCCAATCGGTTCGATGAGCCCGGTCAACGCGGCGATCGACCAGGAGCGCCACTTGGAGTAACCCTCGCCCATCAGCGCGACGGCCACCGCCAGCCCTTCCGGCATGTTCTGTAAGCCAATACCTATCGCTAGCGGCATACCTCCTTCTAGGCCATTGGCACCAAAACCAACGCCGACCGCTAACCCTTCCGGCAGATTGTGAATCGCAATGGCAAACACGAATAGCCAAACGCGGCGCAGCGATGCGGCTTCGGGCCCTTCCCGCCCCTGTTGAAAGTGCTCGTGGGGCAACCCCTCGTTGAGCAGCGCAATGGCCCCCATGCCGAGCAAAATCGCAGTGCATACCAGCGCTGCGGGCACCGGCCCGCCGGCGTAATAGATTTCTGCGGCCTCCAGGGCAGGAATGATCAGGGAAAAAAACGAAGCCGCCAGCATCACCCCGGCCGCAAAGCCCAGCGCTAAATCACGAAACCCCCGACTTGGCGTTTTGCCCAGCAGCACGGGCAACGCCCCCACGGCGGTCAATAGCCCAGCCACCAAACTGCCTAAAAATCCTAATAACAGCGTATTTTCCATGAATATCGTAAACTCGATGTGCGATGAGAAGGAACCAGCAACGACAAGGGGACACTGTGACCATCACCGCTTCACTGGCCGCCACGCATTTCAGCTACATGCGCCCTCGCCTACTTGCCTTTGCGCGCTTACAGCTAAGGGACTCAGCCGCCGCCGAAGATGCCGTTCAAGAAACTTTACTGACCGCCTTTGAAAAAAGCACGACGTTTGAAGGCCGCTCAGAGTTTGAAACCTGGGTATTTGGCATCTTGAAATTCAAGATTCTAGATCAGTTACGCCACCAGAAAAAACAGGGGCGCTGGCAGCCACTAGAAGAACCCGCCTAGCATAAAAAAAGCCCCGACAGTGGCACTGGCGGGGCTTCCGATCGACTGCTTGCGCGCGATTAACGCAGCTTGGTCTTGCGCAGGTAGGGCAGCACGGTGTCAAACTCACCAAATTTCTGCTTGGCGTCCTCGTCTGAGACGCTGGGCGGGATGATGACATCCTGGCCGACTGTCCAATCCGCCGGGGTGGCAATGCCATGCTTTGCCGTAGTTTGCAGCGCATCCAGCGCACGCAAAATTTCAGCAAAGTTACGGCCTACGGTCATCGGGTAGGTCATGGAGAGCTTTAGCTGCTTATCCGGGCCGATGATGAAGACCGAACGCACGGTGGCGCTGTCCGCTGGCGTGCGGCCATCGGGCAGGTAAGCATCTTCCGGCAGCATATCGAACAGCTTGGAGACTTTGAGGTCTTCATCCGCAATGATCGGGAAGCCGACGCTGCTACCGCTCACGGTTTCAATGTCGCCAGCCCAGCGCTTGTGTTCCTCTACACCATCGACGGACACACCGATGACCTTGGTGCCACGCTTCTCCCACTCGGCACTCAGCGTTGCGACGGCGCCGAACTCCGTGGTGCATACCGGCGTGAAATCTTTTGGGTGTGAGAACAGAATCGCCCAGCTGTCGCCAATCCAATCGTGAAAACGGATCGGACCGTGGCTCGTCTCTGCTTCGAAATCAGGCACGACTGCATTGATACGTAATGACATCGTTGCTCCTCGTTAAAGTGAAGTGGCTCTCATACCTTATATGACTTTCAACGCCTTCACTATAGAAGAACGTTTAGCGCTAAGACAATGAGGTTATGGCAGCGTTCACTCTG
Source organism: Halomonas sp. KX33721 (assembly GCF_001596805.1). Classification (NCBI taxonomy): domain Bacteria; kingdom Pseudomonadati; phylum Pseudomonadota; class Gammaproteobacteria; order Oceanospirillales; family Halomonadaceae; genus Halomonas; species Halomonas sp. KX33721. Next base: position 76,639 of record NZ_LVIA01000016.1, read on the forward strand.
CTGGTTTCACATTCTTATCTTCGCGTTTAATACGTTTGATCCAACGCTGTTTCGCATAGTGGCGCAGGTTCGCCACGCTGTCAGTTTCATCGACGATATCTTGGCCGAGAATGGTCTCAATAATATCTTCCAGCGTGATCAACCCTACAAAAGTGCCGTGCTCATCGTAAACCACCCGCATGTGCAGGTGATCTTTCAACATGGAGGTAAATACCTGCTCCACATTATTGGAGACGTCGACGCTACCAATGGGGTGCATCAGCTCACGCATCGTTTTGGTATCGTCGGCATGGTACATATCCGCCTTGTGTACGTAGCCAAATGCCTGTTCGCCGTTATCCATCACCGGGAAGCGAGTAAACGGCGCTTTACCGTACTGCTCGTCAAATTCGCTAACGGACATGTTTGGTGGCACGGTCTCACACACGGTGCGAGGCGTCATGGCCTTACTCACCGCAATTTCGTGCAGGTTGAGCATGTTGATGATGGTGCGCGACTCATCAGCGTCCAACACTTGCTGTTCCAGGCCAACCCGCGCCAGCACTTTGATCTCATCGCGCAGATCCACGTCATGCTCTGACTTACCTAAGCGGCGGGTAATCTGCTCCGACATCCAAATAAACGGCAGCAGACCCATAATCATCGGGTTGAGCAGCTTCGGCAACAGCGGCGCCAGGCCACGCCAGTAGGTAGCACCGATCGTCTTGGGGATGATCTCTGAAAGAATCAGAATCAGCATGGTCATCACGGCAGAGACAATCGCAATAGATGACTCACCAAACACAACCGCTGCCTGAGCACCCACCGCCGTTGCCCCGACCGTATGAGCAATCGTATTGAGCGTCAGAATCGCGGCAAGCGGCCGATCGATATTGGTTTTCAGCTTGGTCAGCGCGGTGTGAAGTTTGGGATTGTCTTCTTTTTGCTTGGCAATATAGCTCGGCGTAATCGACAGCAGCGCTGCCTCAAGAATAGAACACAGAAAGGAGAACGCGATTGAAAAGGTGGCAATCGTGACGAGGAGGAACATGGAAGGCTCATGTAGTTGATGATAAATGCGTTATAGGGGCACTGACCGCCAGAAGCAAGTGGCGGTTCAACAAAAGGGCTTTTTCACTTAGATACCCATGCTAACATCTAACCTCTCTTAATCTAGTTAAATAACCTTGTTAAATACTGCTGCCTGAAAGGATGCTTGCTGATGTTTGACGCGCCCGCTGCTGTTGCTACGCCTGAAGCTGTTGAGACCTTCATTACCCGCTGGAAGGGCACCACCGGCACCGAAAAGGCCAACTACCAGCTGTTCCTTTCAGAGCTATGCGCACTGCTTGCGCTACCCACACCCGACCCCGCCAGCAAAGACAACAGTGAAAACGCCTACACCTTTGAGCGCCGGGTAGATATTCAAAACCCCGACGGCAGCGAGAACCGCGGTTTTATCGACCTCTACAAGCGCGGCGCCTTTGTACTGGAAGCCAAGCAAACCGGCAAAGGGCTAGAAACCAAAGGCTGGGATAAAGCGATGGAATCGGCCTTCAACCAAGCCGACCAGTACGTGCGCGCCCTGCCCGCCAACGAAGGCCGCCCGCCGTTTATTGTGGTAACGGATGTGGGCCGCACCCTAGCACTGTATTCGGAATTTTCGCGCTCTGGGGGCAACTACATCCCCTTCCCCGACCCGCGCAACTACCGCATCAAACTGGAAGACCTGCGCCAACCTGAGGTTCAACAACGCCTAAAAGCCCTGTGGGAAGCGCCCGACACCCTAGACCCGAGCCAATACGCTGCCCGCGTGACCCGTGAAGTCAGCGCAACGCTAGCCCAGCTTGCCAAAGCACTGGAAGCCGACGGTTATGAAGTAGACCGCGTGGCGCACTTTTTGAAGCGCTGCCTGTTCACCATGTTCAGTGAAGATGTAGAGCTACTGCCCAAAGGCAGCTTTACCGCGTTTTTAGAGCGCATGAAAGAAACCCCAGAGCACTTTACCGACGCTATTGGCTCGCTGTGGGAAAGCATGAACAGCGGTGGTTTTAGCGGCGTACTCACGGCCAAGGTGATGCGCTTTAACGGCGGCCTGTTTAAAGGCATTGACCCCATCCCGCTCACCCCCGCGCAAATCCAACTGCTGATTGATGCCGCCAAAGCCGACTGGCGCTTTGTGGAACCGGCCATTTTCGGCACGCTGTTGGAGCGCGCCCTCGACCCCCGCGAACGCCACAAACTAGGTGCCCACTACACGCCCCGCGCTTACGTCGAGCGGCTGGTCATGCCTACGCTGATTGAGCCACTACGCCGGGAGTGGGATACAGTAAAAGTAGTCGCAGAAGCTTATCTCCAGAAAAGCCAAACTACCAAGGCAAACAAAGAGCTGCGTACGTTCCACCATAAGCTCTGCCAAATACGCGTGCTGGACCCCGCCTGTGGCAGCGCCAACTTCTTATACGTAGCGCTAGAACACATGAAGCGCCTGGAAGGTGAAGTGCTCAACCGCTTAGCCGAGCTTGATGGCGGGCAAGATTCGCTAGACGCCGAAGGGCTAACCGTTTCGCCCCAGCAGTTCCTCGGCATGGAAATTAACCCCCGCGCCGCCGCCATTGCCGAAATTGTGCTGTGGATTGGTTACCTGCAGTGGCACTACCGCATTAACGGCAAGCTCGACCTGCCCGAGCCAATTCTCAAAGACTTCCACAACATCGAAAACCGCGATGCGCTGATAGAATTTGAACGCCGCGAGCCGCTGCTGGATGACGCAGGCAAAGAAGTCACCATTTGGGACGGCATCAGCATGAAGAAAAGCCCCGCCACCGGCGAGCTGATCCCCGATGAAGCCGCCCGCACCCCCGTGTACCGCTACCACAACCCCAGGCGTGCCGAGTGGCCAGAAGCGGATTACATTGTCGGCAACCCGCCGTTTATTGGGGCCTCTACCATGCGCCGCGCCCTCGGCGATGGCTATGTAGACGCCGTGCGTCAGGTATTTAAAGGCACGGTGCCGGAATCTGCCGATTTTGTGATGTACTGGTGGCACATTGCCGCCGAGGCGGTGCGCAACGGCCACGCCCAGCAGTTTGGCTTTATTACCACCAACAGCCTGCGCCAAACCTTCAACCGCCGCGTACTGGAACCACATTTAAACGATGCTAAAAAGCCGCTCTCGCTCACCTTCGCGATTCCCGACCACCCCTGGGTCGATGGCAACGACGGTGCCGCCGTGCGTATCGCCATGACCGTGGGCCGTGCAGGCGAAGCGCCTGGGCTGCTACAGCAAGTGACTAATGAAAACAGCGATGAAGGCCGCGAAGCCCGCAATGTGGCCCTAAGCCGCCGCGAGGGCAAGGTGTTTGCCGATTTGAGTATTGGGGCGGATGTGGCTGGGACGGTAACACTCGAAAGCAATCAGAACTTGAGTAGCCGTGGTGTGATGCTGTTTGGCTCTGGTTTTATTGTTAATCCTGATGAAGCGAATCAACTTGGCCTTGAAAGTAAACCAGCATATGAAAGTGTGATTCGCAATTACCGCAACGGACGGGATATGACCCAGACGCCACGCGGTGTCAAAGTGATAGACCTCTTCGGACTAACCGCCGACGAAGCAAAAACGCATTACCCATCAATTTACCAATGGGTAGTCGAGCGTGTTAAACCTGAGCGCGATCAAAATAAAGATAAAAGCATTCGCGAAAAATGGTGGCTTCATGGCCGACCAAGGCCAGAATGGCGAGACTACTCTGCAGGTCTGCCGCGATACATCTCCACGGTAGAAACAGCAAAACATCGCCTATTTACGTTTTTAGATGCCGATATTTTACCAGACAACAAGCTAATCAATATTGCTCTGCAAAAGGGTGAAGAGTTTGGGCTGTTATCAAGCCGCTTGCATATACTCTGGTCATTAGCGGCTGGTAGCCGTTTGGGTGTTGGCAACGATTCAGTCTATGTAAAAACCCGCTGCTTCGAGACTTTCCCCTTTCCAGAACTTACCGACGAGCAGGCGGCGAAGATCGGCCAACTGGCCGAACAGATCGACACCCACCGCAAGCGTCAACAGGCCGAGCACCCAACGCTGACGCTTACCGGCATGTACAACGTGATGGAAAAGCTTCGCGCAGGCGAAGAGCTCAGCGCCAAAGAGCAAACCATCAACCAGCAAGGCTTGGTCAGCACCCTGCTCGCCGACCACGACGCCTTAGACCGCGCGGTATTTAACGCCTACGGCTGGGATGACTTGGCAAAAGCACTCGTGGGCTTACCCGGTGCCACCACGCCCCTGCCGGATAAACCCGCCGCCCAGGCAGAAGCCGAAGAAGAGCTGCTGATGCGCCTAGTGGCGCTCAACAAACAGCGCGCTGCGGAAGAAGCGCAAGGCAAGGTACGCTGGCTACGCCCGGATTACCAAGCGCCGGAAGAAGCCGCCCCCACCCAAACCGAGCTGCAAAGCACCACGGCTGAGGCCAGTGCCCCAGCTGCCGACAAAACAAAAGCCGCCTGGCCCAAAGACCTCGCCACCCAGGTCACACTGCTGCGCGACATGCTCGCCCAAAGCCCCCACAGCGCGGAAAGCCTAGCCGCCCAGTTCAAACGCAAACCGCTAAAAGGCGTCAACGAGGTACTCTCCGCCCTCGCCGCCCTCGGCCAAGCCCAGCAGGATGATGAACACTGGCGGCTGGTGAGGTGATGATGGAAAAGCCCCGCATCGTAGAAGCCAAGGAGATTCTGCGCCAATCAACTCAAGGCCGCACTCAGCCATTTATTGTGCGTGATGTTATGGATGAGCAGTACGTGGTCAAAGGTATCCATGGCGTTGGCCAACCGTCATTGGTCGCTGAACTCATTTGCGCTGAATTGGCACGGCGGTGTGAATTACCTATCGCTGAGTACGCTTTGATGCGATTTCCAGCAGGCATGCTAGATTTTTCCATGGAGCCTCGCGCCTCCGATCTGAAAGGCGGGCTAGCATTCGCTTCTAAGGTCGCTGCGCATAGCCAGGATCTGCTTTTTTCACAAATCTCAGAAGTCGATGAAGTGATTCAGCAGCGGCTTTTGCTATTCGATATGTGGGTTAACAATGAGGATCGTCGCCTGAGCGCTCAAGGAGGCAACGTCAACCTGCTATGGAGCTCAGTGAACGGTTTGGTAGTGATTGATCATAATCTAGCTTTCGACCCTATCAACGGTAACGGCGATTTTGAAAATCATGTATTTAGCCATCAACGTGCATGTTTTGCGGACCTGGAAGTACGCGCACGCCACGAGGCGGTGCTTGACGCGGCCCTGAACGATTGGGATATGATCATCGATTCGATTCCTCTGGAGTGGCTCTATCACGATATAGACGATGACACCTCAGAGATACACCCCTCACTGGCAGAGCGCTTCAATCTATTAGCACGGTTACGCGATCCTTCCTTCTGGAGCCTGATATGAGCGCCATTATTTGTAATTATGCAGTACTGCGCTTTCAGCCCTACCTAGATACGGGTGAGTTCGCGAACCTGGGAATCATCATGCTCTGCAATAACGGCGTGTTCCTTCAACGCGTTGAAACCGTTGCTCGCAAACGCATCACACAATTTTTCGATAAACTGCCAGCAAAAGTGTTTACTCAGGCACGCCAACATTTCGTCACAGAGCTCAAGAGGACGGTTGATCTAGCCAACCAGCACCAAGGCCAACCTGAGGTGCAGCTGCGCATTTTCAAAGATTTAATAGAGCCTCGTGAAGCCATGTTTCGCTTTAGCAGGCCAGGCACGCTCGCCGCCAAAGACCCACAAGCAGCGCTGGATGAGCTATTCAACCGCTATGTTCATCATGATTTTAAGCACGTAGCATCACCAGAAGAACAGCTCACCAAAGATGTCACGCAATGGCTAAAATCGCTGAACCGTCGTTACACAGAGCAAACGCTGGGAAACGATATCGTGCGCGTAAAGTTGCCGTTCGTCTGGCAGGAAGGCGCACACATACGACAGGCCATCAAACCCATCAGTTTTGATTTGGATGACGCCAGCAAAATTATTGAGAAGGGTGATAAGTGGCTAGCGCATTTACGCCGCCTTAAAATTTCTGGCCATAACCCTGACGATATGGTGTTTATTAGTCAGGCACCGAAGGTACAAAAAGGCCCTAAATTGCAAGCATACCGAGAGATTTGCCAAGAAATAGAGGGTGAGTACTCAGCACGTGTGCTACCAGAGCAACTTGGACAACACAGCATTCTCAAGGCAGTTTCAGCACCTTTTTAGTCAACACAGCGTTAGGTGCCTTCAGTTTTTCAAGCTCACACTAAAACGCCCCAGACGGGGGCGTTTTGCGTTCTGAATCGACTCAAGGCTGTTTAAGCAAACACTTCCGTCCACTCACTGCGCTTGGCTAACAGGCCTTTGGCGAGTTCCTGAGCGCCTTCCAGGCTGTGGCTGGCGGCCCAGCCGCACTGCATTTCGTTGCAGGCGGGTACTTCGGTGGCGGTCAGTACGTCGTTGAGGGTCTTCTCGATGATCGATAGTACATCGTCGTAATCATCGTGGTTAATCAGCGCGATATAGAAGCCGGTCTGGCAGCCCATCGGGCTGATATCGACCACTTTATCGGTATGGTTACGCGACATTTCCGCCATCAAGTGCTCCAGGGAGTGCAGCGCGGGCATCTCCATGTGCTCTTTGTTGGGCTGGCAGATCCGCAGGTCATACTTGTGGATACGGTCGCCGTTCTGGCCCTCTTTAATATCGGCCAAGCGTACGTAGGGCGCTTTTACCTTGGTGTGGTCCAGGTTAAAGCTTTCAACGTTCATCTTCTTTTCGGTCATGGTGGCTCCGTCGTCGCTCTCTTTCGTTCGCCTATTCTACACGCTGAAGGCGGTTACACCTTGGGAGCGTCGAAATTCCACGGTTCATCGGTGTAAACGCATACATTGGCGTCTTCAATGTCGCCATCGGGCGACTCAACGTGCTTGGCGAAGAAGTCTTGAATCTCTTTACGCTGGCAGTGGGCTTCAAACTCTTCGCGACTGGCCCAAATTTCATGGAACACAATCGGGTAGCTAGTGCCTTGGGCAAACGGGTTATCGATCTGGCGAGTCACCGTGTAGTGCAAGCAGGCATCTTCGCGGTGCGTATTGGGTTCTAACGTCTGCAGCGCTTTAAATACGGCTTCCTCTTTACCGGCCTTGGGTTTGAAGCTAGCGATGCAGTAGATTTTTTTCGACATATTGTGTTCCATGTAAGGAGGGTTCTGCCCACCATTATGGGGCCGATAGCGGTAGATACCAACCTATCGCATCATCCGTTCCGCCAGCGTTTCTAATTCAGGTACCGTCACATCCGGCTCAATGCCCCAAGGGTCGAAGGGAGCATCCGAATGGCGGCGTACCCAGGCGCTACGCAGGCCCGCGTGGGCCGCGCCAATCACATCAAAGGGGTTGCTAGAGATCAGCCAGGTGTTTTCCGGGCGCGTTTCTAGCCACGTGCGTAGGTAGGCATAAACGGCGGGGTCGGGCTTGAAGCGCTTTACCTCATCGACACTGATCACGACATCCATATGACTCCTCACACCTGCGCGAGTCAGCAGTTGGCTAACAGCTTCTTCCGTGCCGTTGGAAAAGGCCACGCAGCGGATGCCCGCATCGCGCAGTTGGTCCAGCGCAGGTACCACATCTGGGAACGCAGGCAGCTCCGCATAAACGGCCATTAAGTGGTCGTGGTCATTATCGGAAAGGCAGGTTTGTAGCGCTCGGTCGGTGAATACCAGCGCTTCACGCGTGCACTCGGTAAAGGGCACATAAGCCCCCATCAGGCCATGGCGGAAGCTGTACTCCAGCTGCTTTTCCCGCCAGCGTTTGGCAAACTCGCCTGCCTTGGTGACATCGCTTAGGCGGCGTTCCAGTTCAACGGTTACCCCCTGGGTATCAATTATCGTGCCGTATACGTCAAAGGCTAGTACCGGTTGCATTGTGTACGCCTCCTTAATGATCCATTGTCTATTCACTGTATTCAGCATAGACGCCGCGATCAAAAACAGCCGTGAACAAAAACGCCGCTGCATCAGCAGCGGCGTTTAAACGGCTAACGCAGGCGATTAAACGGTAAAAGCGGCTTCTTGCTGGCCCGTTTTCAGGTCGCCGGAGCGCACTAACTCATCGGTCACCCGGTCGATGGCACGTTTGGCACGGCCAATCATCTCGTCCACTTCACCACGATTGATGGTCAGCGGCGGCGCAAAACCTAGAATGTCACCTTGGGGCATGGCGCGGGCAATCAGGTTCTCTTCCAGCGCGGCAGCGGCGACACGCGGGCCAACCTTCAACGAGGGGTCGAAGTGCAGGCGCTGCTTGGCGTCTGGAGAGAATTCCAGCGCAGCCATCAGGCCAACACCGCGAACATCACCCAGCAGCGGGTGGCCTTCGAAGGTGGCTTTCAGCTGCTGCTGGAAGTAACCGCCGGTTTCAGCCGCGTTACCCACCAGGTTTTCGCGCTCGATGATGTCCAGATTCGCTAAGCCTGCGGCACAGCCCAGGGCGTGGCCTGAGTAGGTCCAGCCGTGGCCGATGGGTCCAAATTCACCGGTGCCCTGCTCAAGCACTTTCCACACTTTATCGCCGACAATCACGCCAGACAGCGGCTGGTAGGCGCTGGTCAGGCCTTTGGCGATAGTGATCAGGTCAGGCTTCATATTGTAGTGGTGGCTACCGAAGTCGGAGCCGGTACGGCCAAAGCCACACACCACTTCGTCGGCAATTAGCAGCACGTCGTACTTATCCAGTACCGGCTGAATCGCTTCCCAGTAGCCTTCCGGCGGCGGCACAATACCGCCAGTGCCAAGTACTGGCTCGCCGATAAAGGCGGCAACGGTGTCCGGGCCCTCTTCCAGAATCATCGCTTCGAGCTTATCCGCGCAATAGGCAGAGAATTCCCGCTCGGTCATGCCGTGCTGCTCGGCGGCGCGCAGGTAGTAGTGCGGCGCTTCGGTATGGCGGATGGTATCGATGGGCAGATCGAAGTGGTCGTGGAACGCTTTCAGGCCGGTCAGCGAGCCAGACGCGATGCCCGAGCCGTGGTAACCGCGCATGCGCGAGATGACCTTTTTCTTCTGCGGGCGACCCAGGACGTTGTTGTAGTAACGCACGATTTTGAGCTGGGTTTCGTTGGCGTCAGAGCCGGACATGCCGTAGTAGACTTTGGACATGTTGAGGCCTGCAATTTTCAGCACGCGCTCGGAAAGCTCGATTTGCGGCTCGTTGGAGTGGCCTACGTAGGTGTGGTAGTAGGAGAGCTCAAGCGCCTGCTTGTAGATAGCTTCAGCCACTTCAGTGCGACCATAGCCGATGTTCACACAGTAAAGACCCGCAAAACCGTCGATGAACTCACGACCATCTTTATCAACGATATTAATGCCTTTACCACCGGTAATAACACGGCCCGGTGCGTCGCCGTGGGCGAAGTCACGCAGGTGGGTAGAGGCGTGGAAGGTGACTTTACGGTCGCGTTCGATCAGATCCTGATGCAAGCTCATAATGTTCTCTCTGTACGATAAGCCTCCCCATACTTGGGGAGGGTGTTTTATCTTTGGTGACTGACTTAATGTTGGGCACCTAGCGGTGCCTTCGCCCGGCGGAGCCGGCCTCCCACAGGGCCTATTCAAGCTTCTCAGCGGATGTTGTGGGAGGGCCGCTTCAGCGTGCGATGCTGTGGTTCCTAAACCTAGCTGCCCGACACCGAACCCAGTGCCCCCAGGCAGTAGTACTTCGTTTCCAGATACTCATCGATACCCGTCGCGCCACCTTCACGGCCAAGGCCGGACTGCTTCACGCCGCCGAAGGGCACGGGCGGGCCGGTCATCTTCACGGAGTTGACGCTCACCATGCCGTACTCCAGTGCGCGCATCAGCTTCCAAATACGACGAATATCATGGGTGTAGATGTACGCGGCCAGGCCGTATTCGGTGTCGTTGGCCATCTCGATCACTTCGTCGTCGCTACTATAAGCGGTAATGCCGGCCACCGGGGCAAAGTTCTCTTCCCGCCATACTTTCATTTGCGGTGTCACACCGGTCAGCAGCACGGGCATAAAGAAGTTGTCGCCCGGTGCTTGGCTTTGGTCGCCCGCGATCATGGTGGCGCCTTGGGAGATCGCGTCGTCCACAATCGCGGCTGCTTTTTCGACCGCTTGGCGGTGAATGAGCGGGCCAAGATCAACTTCGCCGTGCAGGCCATTGCCCACGGTGAGGGCCGCCATACGCTCGGTGAACTGGGCCACGAACTCATCGTGAATCGATTCGTGTACTAAAATCCGGTTAGCAGCTAGGCAGTCTTGCCCAGCGGTTTGGAACTTGGCCGCTACCGCAGCATAGGCGGCCTCTTTCGGGTCCATATCTGGCCCGACGATAAACGGCGCGTTGCCACCCAGCTCCAGTGAAAGACGCTTCACGGTGTTAGCGCTTTGCTCGATGAGCAGGCGGCCAACGCGGGTGGAGCCGGTGAACGAGAGCGCACGAATACGCGGTTCGCTGCACAAAATCTTGGAGACTTCCGCAGGCTCGCCCAATACCACGTTGAAGATGCCTTCTGGGATGCCCGCTCGCTCGGCAAGTTCTGCCAGCGCCAGCGCCGAGAACGGCGTTTCGTTGGCAGGCTTCACAATCACCGGGCAGCCTGCGGCCAGCGCGGCAGCGGCTTTGCGGGTGATCATCGCCAGCGGGAAGTTCCACGGCGTAATCATCGCGGCAATGCCCACCGGCTCTTTAATGGTGCCGAGCGATGCATTGGGAATGTGGCTCGGGATGGTCTCGCCGTAGGTGCGCTTGCCCTCTTCCGCGAACCAACGCACGAAGCTTGCGCCATACTCTACTTCACCACGGGCATCGGGCAGCGGTTTGCCCTGCTCCAGGGTCATGATGGTCGCTAGGTCTTCGCGGTTGGCTTGAATGAGGTCGTACCAGGCCAGCAGGCGTTCGCAACGCTCGTCGGCGCGCAGTGCCCGCCAGTGGACAAACGCCGCTTCGGCGGCATCCACAGCAGCGGTAATCTGCTCTGCTTCCAGCAGCGGAATATGGCCAATGGCTTCGTTGGCTGCCGGGTCGTACACGGCCTCTTCACGGCCACCTTCGCCATGGGTCCACTTGCCGTTCACGTAGGCGTACTGCCGGAACAGGCGCGGATCTTCCAGGCGTTTAGCAAGCGTGGTCGATAGTGTGGTCATGGGCACCTCCCCAGGTTGCAGCCAATACGATGAGGCCTGCTAGAGGCGACACACCGTGCACATCAAAAGGATCATCCATCGCGGCTCAAGGGTCGCGCTAAATCGATGTGTCTAGCGTAAGGGAGAATCGCCACGAAGTGTTTTTGAAAGCGCCGGTGTTTTCCGGCACTTTTTTTTGTGGCAAGACGTTTTATGATGGTTTTTTTTGGCCGCAAGGCAAAGCGGCTAAAGCGCAGCGCTGGGGTCGATGCCAATCGGCTGATGCTTGACGGTCTTCGTCACGATATACGTAAAGTAGCGCTCAATGCCCACCTCCGATACCAGCCATTTATCCATCAAGCGCTGGTAGCTATCGATGGTGCGGGCTTCGAACTTCACCAGATAATCGACGCCACCGCCGACGGCCACGCACTCGGTCACTTCGGGAGTTTGCATCACCAAGGCTTCAAAGCGGGCAAAGCTTTCGGCGTTGTGCTGCTTGAGCTCGATCTGCACCCATACGGGGTTGCGCGGCACCAGCACGTCAGCATTGATGCGCGCGGTATAGCCTTCGATCACACCGGCTGTTTCCAGCCGCTTTACCCGCTCCCAGCAGGGGCTGACCGAGAGGTTAATCGCCTCGGCCAGCTTAGACTTGGTGATTCGTCCATCCCGGGAGAGGATATCGAGAATTTTGAGATCAAAACGGTCCAGTTTCATCATACCGAGGGCTACGCCTCTAGCCGTTCAACAACATCGGCAATCACCGCTAGAGTGTCCCCCATATTGATCAGCGACGGCGCACGGCGGGCCATGAGAATACCATCGCGCTCGGCTTTGTACGCCACCGGGGCGGTGCCGCTGCGGGTCATATCGTAAACATAGGCGATGGTTTGGCCCTTCTTCACTTCGTCGCCCAGTGCCACCAGCAGCTCTAATACGCCCGAATGCTGGCTCTGCACGTAGCAGCTAGCATCCGGCATATCGAGGTACATTTGACCGCCTTCGGGCATCTCCACGTCACCGGCTACCAAACCGTAATGAATTAAGAAGTTTCGCACGCCACGCTCGGCAATCGCCATGCTTTGCGGCGTAGAGGTGCCGCCGCCGCCCAACTCCGTGGCCACAAACACTTTGCCCTGGCGCTCGCAAGCGGTGTCGAAAAGCTTTTCGGCATCTAGCTCAAACATCACCATGGCGTAAGGTGCACCAAACGCTTTTGCACCTTCCAGGGCGGCCTGCTGTTGGGCTTTGTCATCCAGCACGTGGGAAGCGCCAAACGGCAGAATATCCAGCGTGCGGCCGCCAGAGTGCAGGTCGAGCACCACATCGCTCATGGGCACCAGCACGCGGGTGAAGTAGTCGGCAATTTGCGAGGTCACCGTGCCGTTAGGGTCGCCAGGAAAGCTGCGGTTCAGGTTGCCTTTATCCATGGGTGAGGTGCGTTTGCCCGCCATCACCGCTGGGGTATTCATGCAGGGCACGATGATCACGCGTCCGGTCACGTCTTCCGCTTTCAGCGTCGAGGAGAGCTTCAACAGCGAAGTGATGCCCTCGTACTCATCGCCATGGTTGCCACCGGTGAGCAGTGCCGTGGGGCCTTCGCCATTTTTTACTACCGTGACGGGGATCATCACCGCGCCCCAAGCCGACTCATCGGTGGAAATCGGCAGTTTTAAAAAGCCGTGCTGCACGCCATCGGCGTCGAAATCAACGGTGGCGGAAATGGGGCTTGGCCGCAGTTGGTTCGGTTGAAGCGTCATTGTGTTTCCCTTGTGTTATCACGCGGCTATTTGACGAACAGCTGGCGGGGGAAATTCGCCAGGGTTTCACAGCCATCTTCGGTTATTAGGATACTTTCGGTAATCTCCAGGCCCCAGTCATCAACCCATAGGCCGGGCATGAAGTGGAAGGTCATGCCGGGCTGCAGGATAGTTTCATCCGAGGGGCGCAAACTCATGGTGCGCTCGCCCCAGTCGGGTGGGTAAGAGATACCGATGGGATAACCACAGCGGGCACCACCGCGGTCAAAGCCATATTTATCCATCGCCGCACCCAGCGCCATGGCAATATCTGCCGTGCGGTTGCCGGGTTTGGCAACCGCTAGGCCATTCTCGATACCTTCCAGCAGCGCCGACTCCGCACGGATAAAATCAACCGGTGGCGTGCCGAGAAACACCGTGCGCGACATAGGCGCATGGTAACGCTTAAACACGCCCGCAATCTCGAAGAAGGTGCCTTCGCCGGTGCGAAATGGCGTATCGTCCCAGGTTAAGTGGGGTGCGGCTGCATCTTTACCGGTGGGCAACATGGGCACGATGGCGGGGTAATCACCGCCAAATACTTTGCCGTTTTCATCGACAAAGCCCTCAATACCCACGCGATAAATCTCCGATACTAGCTTGCTCTTGGGCAGACCAGGCTCAATCACCTCAAGAATGCGCGAGTGCATCCCCTCGACGATTCTGGCCGCTACCCGCATATAAGCAATTTCTTGAGGCGACTTGATCGCCCGGCACCAGTTCACCAGCGAGTTGGCATCCATAAAGCGCGCATGGGGCAACTCTTTCAGCAGGCTTTGATACGCTTTAGCGGAGAAGTAGTAGTTATCCATCTCCATGCCCACCACACCGATATGCCAGCCACGGTCCGGCATAATCGACTGCGCCAGATACTCCATCGGGTGCATATCAGGGTTCTGGACGTAGTAATCCGGATAGTAGGTAATATTATCGGGATGAATCCAGCAGGTGCGCAGTGCACCATTGGCATCCATCCGGCGGCCGAACCATACGGGTTCGCCTTCCAGCCCCACCAGCACGCACTGGTGGACATAAAATGACCAACCATCGTAGCCGGTTAGCCACGCCATGTTGGAGGGGTCGCTGACGATCAATACGTCAATACCACGACCGGCCATTTCAGCACGCACCTTCCACAGGCGGTTTGCATACTCTTCACGAGTGAAAGGCAGGGAAACCTCAGTCATCGGGCAACTCGCCATCAAAGATCACTAAGAACCAGCGCATGCCCTAAGGCTCACTGCGCTGGGCCACAGGATCGACCTGGCCACCGCCGCTGCTGGCCCGCCAATGTCGTCTTAAGGCGATACTAGCACCCCCCCTTGGCTGCCGGTCAAAGCCTTTATTACAAAAATTTCATATGCTGTTAACGTTAGCTTTATCTACACGTTGACAGCGTTCTCCATAATGCCCTCAGGTTGCGGTATTAAGCTCCTCTCGCCCATGATAGTCAGCATGCATTATTAACTGAGTACAAGGAGATAACATGAAAGTCGTAGTGCATATTGACGACGCGGCCCAGTGGCAGGCCGCTATTGCAGAGGCGCTTCCAGAGGCCACCGTGCTTACCAGTGATGCCCCCGCCAGCGAACGAGCCAACGCCGACTACCTAGCCGTGTGGAAAGCGCCCGCTCACCTCCTGCAAGAACAAACGCAGCTAAAAGGCATTATTAACCTAGGGGCTGGGGTCGATTATTTGCTGAAGACGCCTGGGCTCCCCAAGGATGTCCCTATTGTGAAACTACGCGATGCAGGCATGAGCGAATTGATGGCCGACTATGTGCTTTACGGCGTGCTGAACTTCTACCGCAGCATGGACCGCTACGCCGCTCAGCAGCCAAATGCCCAGTGGCAGCCCCATGCGGTGCCGGATAAAGCGAACTGGCCGGTGGGTGTATTAGGGCTAGGCGCTATCGGCAGCTATGTGGCTAGCGCGCTTCAACAGGCTGGGTTCCCGGTGCTTGGCTGGAGCCGTACCCCCAAACAGATCAGCGGCGTGCGCTGCCTGCATGGCGAGGACGGTTTAAACGAGCTACTGAACCAAGCGCAAAGCGTAGTGACCATTCTCCCCGATACAGCGGCTACCCAGCACATTCTTAACGCCGAGCGGCTGGCACAACTGCCGAAAGGTGCCAGCATCATTAACCCAGGCCGTGGTAGCTTGATTGATGAGCAAGCACTGCTGGACGCACTTGGCCATGACGGCCAGCCAGGGCACCTGCGCGGAGCACTGCTGGATGTTTTCCATGAAGAGCCGCTACCGGCAAACAACCCGCTCTGGCAGCACCCTAAGGTCATCGTCACTCCGCATATGGCGGCCCCCACACCGCTTAACGATGCCATTGATCAAGTGATTTCGTACCTGCACGCCTTTGAGGCGGGTGAAACCCTGGCTACCGTTAACCCCGACATGGGCTACTGACGTTTAACGCCACGCTCGTTATACTCGCACACGGAACCAAGCGCTCGCTAAAGGCTCTTAGGAAGACACACTGTAGGGAGGAGGAGCCTTTGCAACACACATTCGCTCGTAACACACGGCACGGCCTATTGGGCGCTACATTGACTGCCGCGCTGATGACGAACAGCGCCGTCGCGCTTGCCGATGACAGCGCTTCCTTGGCCTCTCCTCAGCCATTCGAGGCGCAGTACCGGCTTGAAATTCGCGGCTGGCCGAGCGCCAACATTACCCATACGCTCACGCATGAAGGCTCGCATTGGCTGAGCGACATGAGTTTCTCCATTGCCGTCGCCCGAGGTAACGAGCGCAGTCGTTTCTACATCGATGATGGCGACACACACTCTTTGCTTTATAACAGCAGCTACTCTCTCTTCGGCGTCGGCGACAGCTATCAGCTCAACCAAGACGACATTCCCTCCATCGATCGTCAAGCCGCCCTGTTCGACCTCTCCCGCCGGGCTGGCACCGAAGGCTGCACCGAGAGCAACCCCTGCGATATCGACTTCGTGGATCACCGTGGGCGCGACGAACACTTCCAGTACTTCGTGAACGAGCCCACTACAGCCCGTGTGCCTGCCGGTGAGTTCGACGCTAAGCAGGTCACGCTGATTGATGCCGAAAAGCCTGACCGGCATTTGCTGATCAACTTCCATCCTGACTGGCCGGGGCTCATCCTCTCAGCCACCTATGAAAAAGAGGGGCGCCGACAAACGACACTCACCATGACCCACTTCAACCCCGCCGGGGGTAACGCGCCCTAAATGCTCTCTGGCCTATTGATCGTTTTACTGCCGCTGTTTTTGGGCTACTTGGTACGTGTCCGTTCGACCCGCTTGCTGAATCTGATTAACCGAGCCGTCAGCGGCTCGGTGTACCTGATTCTGCTGTTTATGGGCGTGAGCCTCGCCGGGCTTGAGAATTTAGGCAGCCAGCTCTCTCGTCTGGGTGGCAATGCCCTACTGCTGTTTACCATCACCACGCTGTTTAACTTAGCCGCACTGTGGTGGCTTTCTCGGCGAGTGCGGCTCAGCGCGGGCGGCTCTCCGGTAGTGAAAGATGCCCCCACCAGCAAACTCGCCGCCATGCAGGGCTCGTTAATGCTGGTGGGCGTGGTCGCAGCGGGTGTCACTGCGGGGCTGCTGCTTGGGCCTATGGTTGGCGAGGCGCTGTTCACCACCGCCGACTGGCTAGCCGAGTGGGTGCTGTATCTACTGCTGGTGTTGATTGGCTGCCAGTTACGCAACTCCGGCATGCCGCTGAAACAGATTTTGCTCAACCGCTTGGGGCTTGCCATTGCCGTCACGCTGGCGTTGAGTTCGCTACTGGCGGGGCTGGCCGCCGCCCCGCTGCTCTCACTGAGCTGGAACGAGGGCCTCGCCATGGCCTCGGGCTTCGGCTGGTACTCGCTGTCCGCCATCCTGATTGGCGACCAGCTCGGCCCGCTGATGGGTGGTGTGGCGTTCTTCAACGACCTCTCCCGCGAGCTGCTGGCGTTTATCCTGATCCCGCTGGTCATTCACCGCCACACCGCGCTGGCGATTGGCTACGGCGGGGCGACCTCCATGGATTTCACTCTTCCTGTTATCCAGCAGCACGGCGGCGTGGCCTGTGTGCCCATTGCCGTGGTTAGCGGCTTTATCCTCTCGCTGCTGTCGCCTCCGCTGATTCTGTTCTTTCTTTCGCTTTCGGGTTAGCACGCACGGGCGCTCCTTGGTTAGGATACGCAGCAAACGCATACCCTCTTTTATGACCAAGGACGCCCACCCGCCATGCTCAACGGAATCTGGTTAAGCTTCTTTATTGCCGCCTTTGCGGCATCGCTCTGGCAGTGGCTGGTGGGTGGCGATAGCGAAGTGTTTGCCCGCTTGGTGCAGTCGCTGTTCGATATGGCGAAGGTGAGCGTCGATATTATCTTGGTGCTGCTGGGCACCATGACGCTGTGGCTGGGGTTTCTTTCCATTGCCGAAAAGGCAGGGTTGATACGACTACTGGGGCGGGTACTCGACCCGCTTTTTAGCCGCCTGATGCCCGAAGTGCCCCGTGGCCACCCGGCCATGGGGCTGATTAGCATGAACTTCGCGGCGAACATTCTCGGCCTGGATAACGCCGCCACGCCGATCGGTATCAAAGCGATGCATTCGCTGCAAAGCCTTAATCCCAGCAGTGAGACTGCCAGCAACGCTCAAATCCTGTTTTTAGTGCTTAATACCTCGTCGCTCACCCTGCTGCCCGTCACTATTTTTATGTACCGCGCCCAGCAGGGAGCCACCGACCCCACGCTGGTATTTTTACCTATCTTGCTCGCGACTAGCGCTTCTAGCCTGGCTGGGCTTTTGGCAGTAGCGGTGATGCAGCGTTTAAAGCTCTGGCACCCGGTCGTGTTGGCCTATTTAGTGGCAGCTGCGTTAGCGTTAGGGCTATTGATCACTACTTTAGCGGGGATGTCCGCTCAGGCGCTGGCGGCGGCCTCAACGCTGGTGGGCAATCTGACCCTGTTTAGCATTGTGATGATGTTTCTGGTGGTTGGCGCGCTTCGCGGAGTGAAGGTGTACGACGCCTTTATCGAAGGGGCTAAAGAGGGCCTGAGCTTTACCATCACCCTACTGCCCTACCTGATTGCCATGCTGGTCGCGGTGGGTGTGCTGCGCGCCAGCGGCGTGCTGGATGCCGGGCTTGGCGGGATCCGCTGGCTGGTTGAGGGCATCGGCTGGGACACCCGCTTTGTGGATGCGCTACCCACCGCCTTTGTGAAACCGCTCTCCGGCAGCGGCTCCCGAGCCATGATGATCGAAACCATGAACACCTTTGGTGTCGATAGCTTCCCTGGGCTACTGGCGGCCACCTTCCAAGGCAGCACCGAAACCACGTTTTACGTGCTGGCGGTTTACTTCGGTGCCGTAGGCATCACCCGCATTCGCCATGGGTTGGGATGCGCCCTGGTCGCCGATATAGCAGGCATCACCACCGCCATTCTGGTGTGCTACTGGTTCTTTGGCTGAATTGCGCGAAGAGTGTTGTACCAAGCCAGGCCTGCCATGAAATTTGGCGCAGCGGTGCAGTTGGTTGCACTCACTGCGCCAATTGCTGCACCAAAGTGCATCACATAAAAACGGTGCGGGCCTTTTAAGGCAACGCACCGTTAGGGGACTTACAAAATTCACTAACTGTTCTTTTAAGACTAAACAAAACTCCTCATCAGTATTGGCGCCTAAGAGGAAGTTCTGGCTTCGGGCAAGTCGTTCTTAGCCCATCAATATGCTCGTGCAATCCTGCGGGAATCGTCTGCCACATTGGATCGAGGATGAAATCGATACCTTCGCGTCTCGCAATTTTTGCAGCAGGTACAAAATCAGCGTCACCAGCCATAAGCACAATTTGATCAACTTGCCCTTTTAACGTCAAAGAAGTGACATCAACTCCTATACGCATATCGACCCCCTTTTGCCGAACATCAACGCGCACATCATTCTCAGTCAAATCATCAAGCGATATTTTATGCTTTAGCAATGCTTTGATTTTTTCAGGTTTAAGTGTCCACTGAGCATCATCCGAAAGATGGCCCAGACGGACTGCTAATTTGCGTTTCCCCAACAAGGCTTGGTGCAGCTCTTTACGAAAAAGCGCCTCTGGCGTTTTGGAAAAGTCGATGGCTTTCCCTGAAATAGGGTTATGCATCTTTTTCGATAGGGGCGGGCAGTCGTAGAAAAAAAATTCTGTACAAATCACGCCGTTGATTCGTTTGACTGTTTCCATGGCGGCTCTTCTCATGCAAGTGACTTACCGCCCACCGAAACAAACAATCAGCTGCTCTTTTTCCATCATACGCATTGGAGGGCTCTATGCGCCTGAAACGCTTAATAAAATAGCCACCATCAATCAATATTGCTGTAGGCATGGCTTTTTTCCTTCTTCAAACAAAAAACGCCCTAGGGGTCGGCTTATCCCGAGATATGTGGGAAAGCTTACTGCCTAAGGCGTGGATAATTTCTAGCTTACGGAGTACTTAATGCCTCGTCAACCCCAATCGCCTCTACAGGTTACATGCGCGCAATACCCGCTTTTGCCGCTCGCGCTGCGTGAAGCTTCTTGTAGCTTTCGATCAGGCGCTGGTGGCGATCCAAGCCCTCTAACTGCATATTGGTGGGCGTGAGGCCGTGGAAGCGTACGCTGCCGTCTACTGAACCCACGACCGCCTCCATAGTCGCTTCGCCGAACATGCGCTTGAAGTTGGGCAGGTAGTCGTCCAGCTCCAATTCGTCGTCCAGGGCAATTTCCAGCACCGCGTTCACCGCCTGGTAGAACAGGCCGCGCTCAACGGTGTTGTCGTTGTACTGGAGGAACATCTGCACGCAGTCCAGCGCCTCTTCATGGCGGCCAAGTGCCAGGTAAACCAGCAGTTTCAGCTCCAGAATGGTTAGCTGGCCCCACACGGTGTTCTCGTCGAACTCGATACCAATCAGCGTGATGATATCGGCGTGGTCGTCCATCTGGCTCTCTTCCAGCCGCTCGACCAGATCGGTGAGCTGGTCGTTATCCAGGCGGTGCAGATTGAGAATGTCCTCGCGGTAATCCAGCGCCTTGTTGGTGTTATCCCAAATCAGATCTTCAATGGGGTACACCTCGGAGTAGCCTGGCACCAGAATCCGGCACACCGGCGCGCCCAGGTCTTCGTGGACCGCCATGTACACTTCCGCGCCCAGCTGTTCAAAAATGCCAAACAGCGTATTGGCCTCTTCTTCGTTGCTGCCGGAGAAGTCCCATTCACTGAATTCAAAATCAGGCTTGGCACTAAAGAAACGCCACGACACCACGCCGAAAGAGTCGATAAAGTGTTCTACGAAGTTGTTCGGCTCGGAGACGGTTTGCGAGTTAAATGTCGGCAGCGGCAGGTCGTTAAAGCCTTCAAAGCTGCGCCCTTGAAGCAGCTCGGTCAGGCTGCGCTCCAGCGCCACTTCAAAGCTTGGGTGGGCACCAAAGGAGGCAAACACACCGCCGGTGCGCGGGTTCATTAGCGTCACGCACATGACCGGGAATTGCCCACCCATGGAGGCATCCTTCACCAGCACCGGGAAGCCTTGGGCTTCCAGGGCGTTAATGCCCTCTACAATGTTCGGGTACTTGGCCAACACTTCTTGGGGTACGTCGGGCAGGGTCAGCTCCTGTTCGAGAATCTCCCGCTTCACCGCCCGCTCGAAAATCTCTGAAAGGCACTGCACCTGAGCTTCCACCAGGGTGTTGCCCGCGCTCATACCATTACTGAGGAACAGGTTTTCGATCAGATTGGAGGGGAAGTAGACCGTTTCGCCATCGCTTTGGCGCACAAAGGGAAGCGAAACGATGCCCCGGTCTTCACGGCCCGAGTTGGTATCAATCAGGTTCGAGCCACCCAGCTCGCCTTCCGGGTTGTAAATCGCCAGGCAGTGCTCGTCGAGAATTTCGGCGGGCAGCTCGTCATTCGGCCCCGGCTTGAACCACTTCTCATTGGGGTAGTGCACGAATTCGCTGTTCGCGATCTCTTCGCCAAAGAACTGATCGTTGTAGAAGAAGTTGCAGCTCAAGCGTTCGATGAACTCGCCCAGCGCAGAGCACAGCGCGCTCTCTTTGGTCGCGCCTTTGCCGTTGGTAAAGCACATGGGGGACGCCGCATCGCGGATATGCAGCGACCACACGTGAGGCACGATATTGCGCCAGGAGGCGATCTCGATCTTCATACCGAGGTTCGCCAGAATCGCGCTCATATTGGCGATGGTCTGCTCCAGCGGCAGGTCTTTACCGGGGATAAAGGTGCTGCCCCCTTCCGGCGCGCCCATCAGCAGCGCTTGGGCGTCCTCGTCGATGTTCTCGACCACTTCGATCTGAAACTCGGGGCCGGTCTGGATAACCTTCTTCACCGTGCAGCGGTCAATGGAGCGCAGAATGCCTTCGCGATCCTTTTCCGAGATATCTTCCGGCAGCTCGACCTGGATTTTGAAGATCTGCTTGTAGCGGTTTTCCGGGTCGACGATGTTGTTTTGCGACAGGCGAATGTTCTCGGTGGGAATATTGCGCGCGTTGCAGTACACCTTGACGAAGTAGGCGGCACACATGGCCGACGACGCCAGGAAGTAGTCAAACGGGCCAGGGGCCGAGCCGTCGCCCTTGTAGCGAATCGGCTGGTCGGAGATGACCGTAAAATCGTCGAACTTGGACTCCAGGCGGAGGTTGTCGAGATAGTTAACTTTGATTTCCATAAGCGGGCGTCCAGAGTAATGAGTGTGCCTGAGCGCCAACGCATCAGGCGAATGGCGGCCATTATCCAGTTTTTTGCCCGCTTCGTCTTGGGCAGTCGCGTGAATCGCTTATTGCGGTTCCAGCAAGAACGGCAGCGACTCCTCTAGCAGCAGGTCAGGAATCTCTTCGGCGATATAGTGCCCGCAAGGCAGCGCCTTGCCCTCTACCTGCGTTGCTACCTTGCGCCACTCGCCCAGGGCATCAAAGCAGGCTTCAATCGCCCCTTGGGCACCCCACATCACGTTGATGGGGCAGGTCAGTTTCACACCCGCATCAATATCCGCTTGATCGTGCTCTAAATCGATAGTCGCGCTGGCGCGGTAGTCACCGCAGATGCCGGTGGCCGTGCCGGGAAGCGACAGGCAGCGCTCGTACTCCGCCAGCGCTTCTGGGGCGAACGGTGCCATGCCCGCGCTGCGGGCGCCCATCACACTTTTTAAGTACTGAGCGGGATCGGCTTGAATCAGCATTTCTGGCAGCGGCTGAGGGCGAATCAGAAAGAACCAGTGCCAGTAGCTGCGGGCGAACGACTCGGTGGTGCCACGGTACATGGCCAGCGTGGGGGCGATATCTAAAAGCACCATGCGCTCGATGCGTGCTGCGTGGTCTACCCCTAAGCGGTGTGCCACCCGCGCGCCACGGTCGTGGGCCAGCACCTTGAAACGCTCGAACCCCAGCGCGCTCATTAGTTCGGCCATATCGGCGGCCATGGTGCGCTTGGCGTAATTGAAGTGCGCTGCGTCGTCGTCGGGCTTACTGCTGTCGCCGTAGCCGCGCAGGTCGGCGGCAATCACCGTAAAGTGCTGGGCAAGCGTGGCCGCCACTTTGTGCCAAATCATATGGGTCTGCGGGTGGCCGTGAAGCAGCAGTAGCGCCGGGCCGCTGCCGCCCATCCGATAGGCAGTATCGACGCCGTTAACGCGGCGTGTCTGTTTTTCAAATCCTGCAAACATGGCTAGCTCCTCGCGGATAGATGATGCTCTTCATTTGGCGTTCTCTTGTAACCGTTCGATCAGAAAGTCTTTCAGCGCGACCACAGCGGGCGTGAGCGACAGCCGATGCGGGCAGACGAGATACAGCGGCGCGGGCTCGGTAGAAAACGAGGCCAACAGCGCCACCAAGCGGCCTGCATCGAGGTCTGCCTGAACATCGAGGCGAGATTTATAGGCAATGCCCTCTCCCGCCAGCGCCCAGCGGCGCACACACTCGGCATCGTCGCTCACTCGATTGCCCTGCACGCTGATACGCTCACTGCCGAACTGCCACTGGTTGTGCACCCGCTCACCCAGGTTGAAGCAGAGGCAGTTGTGCTGGCGTAATTCATCTGGAGTGGCAGGCTCGCCGTGGCGCGCGATATAGCTTGGTGCTGCGCACACCGCCCGGTGGTTATCGCTTTTTAGCGGCAGGGCTACCAGGCTGGAATCCTCCGGCACGCCGTAGCGCAGGGCAATCTCCACCGGCTGGCGAAACAGGTCGCTCACCCGGTCACTCACCCGAAGCCGCAGGCGCAGCTGCGGATGCCGCGCCATAAAGCGATCCAGCCAGCCCAGCAGCACGTTGCGGCCCAGATCAGACGGCATGGAGAGGCTGAGCTCTCCCGCTATCTCCTGGCGCTCGCGGTGCAGTTCTTTTTCCCCTTCGGCAAGGGCACTCAGCGCCGTTTTCGCATGCACCAAATAGTGCGCCCCGGCGGGCGTTAGCCGCAAGCTGCGGGTAGAGCGCACCAGCAGCCGCGTGCCTAGCGCGTCTTCAAGCCGTTTGATCGCAACGCTGGCCACCGCTGGGGTAATCGCCAGCTCCCGCGCGGCAGCGGAAAGGCTGCCGTGCTCGGCGGCGTAGACAAGCACGTTTAGGTCATCGGTACGCATGGGTCGATGGCGCCCTTATTTTCAAAGAAAATGAGAAACTGTTAGCTACATTAGCCCTCTTTTTCATAAAACGACACCCAGGCATGATGACGCCATTCATCATCCTTTAGAGAGCCACTATGAAAGCATTTGCGTTTACCAAAAGCCTGCCGATCGACCACCCAGACGCCCTGCACGCCGTCGAGCTACCGCTGCCCACACCCGAGCCCCACGATATTCGCGTCGCGGTGAGCGCGGTTTCCGTTAACCCGGTGGATGCCAAGGTGCGCAAGAGCGCGCTGCCCGAAGGCGGCGAGCCTCGCGTGCTGGGTTACGACGCGGTGGGCGTGGTCGATGCCGTGGGCAGTGCGGTCACTCGCTTTCAGCCGGGTGACCGGGTGTGGTACGCGGGCAGCATCGCACGCCAAGGCTCCAACGCTGAGTACCAGCTGGTCGATGAGCGCATCGCCAGCCTAGCGCCGAAGAGCCTCTCCGACGCCCAGGCTGCCGCCCTGCCGTTAACCGCCATTACCGCCTGGGAACTGCTGTTCGACCGCCTAGAGCTGGGCATGCGCGACACCCAAGGTAAAACCCTGTTAGTGGTAGGCGCTGCGGGGGGTGTTGGCTCGATTCTGATTCAGCTCGCCAAGCAGCTCACCGATATCACCGTGATTGGGACAGCCTCACGCCCGGAAAGCCAAGCCTGGGTCACGTCGCTCGGCGCCGATGCGGTGATCGACCACCGCCAACCGCTGGATGAAGCGCTCAAAGCCGCAGGCTATGAGCAGGTGGATATGGTGGTCAGCCTCAATCAAACCGATCACCACTTCGAGGCGATCATCAATGCTCTAAAACCCCAGGGCAAGCTGGCGCTGATCGATGACCCGGAACTGATCGATGTGCGCAAACTCAAGCTCAAAAGCCTGTCACTGCACTGGGAGCTGATGTTCACGCGGCCGCTGTTTACCACCGAGGACATTGCCAAGCAGCACGACCTATTGAGCGAAGTCGCCGCCATGGTGGATAGCGGCCGTTTAACCACGACGCTGGGCGAGGTGCTTGGCCCCATCACTGCCGATAACCTAACGCGTGCCCACGCGCTGATTGAGAGCAACCGCACCGTGGGTAAGCTGGTGTTAGAGGGCTTCTAACCACGCGCACGGCTTATTTTAAGCGGACGTAAAGAGCGAGCCGTTGCACTCTTGGGCGCAAGGCGGCACATTAGCCGCCACCGCCCAAGAGTCACGCCTATGCACGATGAATTTGTGGCCAATTTGCGCCTGCTGTGCAGCTACTACCCCAGCCATGCCGCGCTCCAGCGTATTTGCCACTTTTTTGGCGTCACGCCGGACGACATTGCCCTGCCCCACCACGATTTTCGGGCGCTGGTACAAACCGGCCAGCTCAATGCCGACACCGCGAGCACCTCGCTGCTCGCCGCCGTGAACAACGACGTGTCTAGCGGTGATTACCACTTCCGCGCTCGCCATTGATGTATCGCCTGCTAGCGTGGCACCAGCACTTGATCGAACAAAATGGCCTCGAAGTGTTCCATAGGGGCCAGAGATTTGAGTGTTTTGGCCCGCAGAATCGCCCCTTCCCATCCGGAGAGAATAAAGCTGGCCAGCGCCTCAGGCGGGATGGCGGCATTGATCGTGCCGTCGGCTTGGGCTTGGCTCAAGCAGGCCACAAAGCGTTTTTCCCAACGCTGAAATACCAAATTCAGGGCGTCACGGAAGGTATCACTCTGGCCGGAAAGCTCCTGACCGAGATTACCGATCAAGCAGCCGGTGGTGTGATCGCAGTCGAGCATATGGGCGCGCCCGGTGGCAAAGTAGCGGCGCAAACGCTCCAGGGGCGGCAGGGCGGGGTCTTCCAGCAGCGCCGCTAACGACGCATCGTAATCGTCGGCAAAGCGCTCAATGACCGCCAAGCCGAAGTCTTCTTTGCTGGAAAAGTAGTGGTAGAACGAGCCTTTGGGGACACCGCAGGTTTTTAATACAGCATTGATACCCGTCGCATTATAGCCCTGCTGGGCAATCAGCTCGGCACCAGAATCAATGAGTTTGTCGCGGGTGGCGGTGTTTTTCATAACGTCATACAGACCAGGGAGTCTATGGCTTTTCACATGAATGATGGCAGCTATTACTTACTTGCTGCGTCAGCGTTTGGTGCAAAAAAGCCCCGTCACGTCGGGTTGCACACTTTTTGCACAAAGCTTACCTAATCGCTGCGTGGCAATCGGTGATGCTAGCATGATACGCACTCTTTTCTGGAATTTTTGCTCTCAGCCAACGGATAACACCCGTCCATGCCCCCCTCTCGCTCTTACGCTTTTTCTCAGCAAGGTCGCATCGGCTTCGGTGCACTGGCAGCGCTATTGGTGTTTGCCGGTGGTTTAGCTCTCGCTTGGTGGATCGTTAGCCAGCCGCCACGGGTCGAGCGCCGCCCGCCGCCTCCGCCAACGCCGCCCGTGGTCGATGTCATCACCACGGAACAGCAGGTGCAGTCACCCACGCTGAACGGCTTTGGCCGCGTTGAGGCAGAAAAATCCACCGAGCTTGCCAGCCGCGTAGCGGGCCAGCTAGAGCGCTTTGGTGATGGCGCGCTGCCTGGGCGAGTCGTGGAGCAAGGGGAGCCTGTGGCCCACATCGACCAAGCCGACCTGCGCTTAACGCTAGAAGACGCCGAAGCCCAGTTGGCGAATGCCCAGGCGCAGCTCGCCTTAGAGCAGGCCGAGCAGCAGCGCGCGCGCAGCGAGTACGAATCCTTTGGCCGCCAGCTCAGCGCCGAACGCCGCGCGCTGGTGCTGCGTGAACCGCAGCTCCGCCAGGCCCAAGCTCAACTGACCCAAGCCCGCGTGGTGCGCGACCAAGCGGCGCTCAACCTAGAGCGTGCGACCTTAACCGCCCCGTGGCGCGCCATGGTGCAAGAGCGTTTGGTGGGCGCTGGCAGCCTGCTGAGCCAAGGCACCGCCGTGGTGAGTTTGGTCGGCGTCGAGCAGTTCTGGGTGCGCGCCTCGCTGCCGGGCGAAACGCTGGATTGGCTCTCGCCGGGGGGGAGCGTCACGCTGACCAGCCAAGGCTGGCCAGAAGGCGCCTCTCGGGAAGGCACCTTGCTCTCTATTCTGCCCAACCTCGAAGAGAATGGCCTTCAGGCCCAGCTGTTGATTGCCGTGGATGATCCGCTGGCGCTCAACCAGGACGGCCCCGCTCTGCGCTTGGGAGATGTGCTGCGCGTGGCGTTTCATACCACCGCCGAAGAGCCCTTGATTGCGCTGCCCTCAGCCGCACTACGCCCCGGCGAGCAGGTGTGGTGGGTGGATGACGAGAATCGCCTGCAGAGTACCCAGGTCACACTCGCCTATCGCGGCCAGGAAGAAGTGCTGATACGCAGCGGCCTGGAGCCCGGTCAGCGGGTAGTGACAGCCGGGCTGGCCCAACCCCGAGAGGGCCAGGAAGTGCGGATTCGCCAGCGTGGCGATACCCCCGCTCAGGATGAGGGAGCGGCTCAATGATGCGTAAAGGCCCGCTGGCGTGGATGGTCGATCACGGCGTCGCCCCCAACCTGATGATGGTACTGTTTATCGTCGGCGGGTTAATGGCCTCACTGGCGATCAAAAAAGAGGTGTTTCCCGAATTCGAGACCGAAATCGTCCAGGTCACCATCAGCTATCCGGGCGCTACGCCAGAGGACGTCGAGCAGAGTTTGCTGCTGCCGGTCGAGGCCGCGATTGCCGATGTGGAAGGCATCGATGAACTGACCGCCAGCGCCAGCGAAGGCAGCGGCGTGGTCAGCGCCACGCTGATTGATGGCGTGGACGTGATGCGGGCGTATCAGGATATTCAGCAATCCGTGAACGCCATCACCACCCTGCCCGCCGCCGCCGACCCGCCCCGCTTCACCCTGGCAGGCCGCTCGCGCAGCGTGGTCAGCCTTCAGGTGTATGGCAACGTGGGCTTGGCCGCGCTTCACGATGCGGCCGAGAACGTACGCGCCGAGCTGCAGGCCACCAGCGGTATTTCCCGCGCCGAGCTTTCCGGCAACCGCGAACGGGAAATCCAGGTTCATTTGGATGACGAGGCCATCGAGCGCTACGGGTTGGATCATCAGCAGTTGGCGAGCCGCATCGCCGAGGAAGCGCTGGACCTTGCCAGCGGCCAGCTCACAACCGACGCGGGTGAGTGGCTGATTCGCTACCAGGGGCGGCGCAATAGCGCCGAGGAGTTTGCCGAACTGCCCATCTTAACCACCGCCCAGGGTGCGCCCGTTATGCTCGGCGATATCGCCAGAGTGAGCGAAGGCTTTGCCGAAACCGACCGGGAAGAGTTTTACAACGGCCAGCCAGGGCTATCGGTAGATGTGTATCAAATCGGCGACCAAACGCCCACGAGTATTTCTAATGCGGTTTACGGTGAGTTAGAGCGGCTGCAAGCCAACCTGCCCGATGGCGTCAGCCTGGACGTTTCACGGGATAGCTCGGAAGTTTACGAAGACCGCCTCAGCCTGCTGCTGAAAAACGCCTGGATGGGGCTAGCGCTGGTACTGATTTTGATGGCGCTGTTTTTAGAGGCGCGGCTGGCCTTTTGGGTCACGCTAGGCATTCCCACGGCGTTTTTAGGGGCCATGCTGTTTCTACCCTGGGTCGGCGTGTCGCTCAATATGATGTCGATGTTCGCCTTTATCATCGCCCTCGGCATCGTGGTGGATGACGCCATCATGGTGGGCGAAAACATCTACAGTTACCGAGAGCAGGGCTACTCGCTGCGAGATGCGGCGGTTAAAGGCGCTCAAGAAATTGCCACTCCGCTGACCTTTGCCATCCTCTCCAATATCGTCGCGTTTCTACCGCTCTTGTTCCTGCCGGGATTTCTGGGGCTGATTTTTGCCACCGTGCCGGTGGTGGTGATTACCGTGTTTATTATCTCGCTAGTGGAAGCGCTGTTTATTCTGCCCGCCCACTTGGCCCACGCCAGCAAGCCCCGCCAAACGCCCGCGTGGCAGCGGCCCATCGAAGCGGTGCGACTCAGTATGCAGCGCGGTTTGCATCACTTCACCTATCAACAGTTTGAGCCTCTGTTACAGCGCGCGCTCAATCAGCGCCTGCTCACGGTCTCTATTGGCGTCGCCATTCTCTGCGTGACCATGGCCTGGGCGATGAGCGGGCGGTTAGGTTTTTCGCTGATGCCTCGGGTCGAGTCTGATCAGGTGCAAGCCACCGTCACCTTGCCGATTGGCAGCCATATCAGCGTAAGCCGCGAGCTAAGCCAACAGCTCCTCGATGCCGCCGCACAGCTCAGCGAGCAGGAAGAGACGCTCACCTTCAACAGCACCCGCAGTAGCCTAGATGGCGAAAGCCTGGAAGTGCGTTTGGATATCGCGCCGGAAAGCCTGGATGCCTGGCCTCCTTCTCGCATTGCCCAGGAGTGGCGGGATCTCACTGGGGATCTGTTAGGCGCGCAGTCAGTGCGCTTTGAATCTGACTTTGGCGGCCCCGGTAGCGGGGCGGCGCTGAGCCTGCGACTCTCCCACCCCAATACCCAAGTACTAGAAGACGCCGCCGCAGGTTTGGCAGAACGGTTGGCAGAGTATGGCTTAACCGATATCGACAGCGGCCTGGGCGATGGCAAGCCACAGCTAGAGATGCGTCTCTCCGCCGAAGGTCGTTCACTCGGGCTAACCGGCAGCGACCTCGCCCAGGCGCTGCGCGGCCCGCTGCAAGGAGCCACGGCGGTGGAGCAGTTTATCGGCCGCCAGGAGGTGAGCGTGGAAGTGCGCTTGCCAGAGCAGTCGCGCAACAGCCTTAGCGAGCTATACCGCCTGCCGGTCAGAACCCCCGACGGGATGAGCGTGCCGCTCTCTAGAGTCGCGGATATCACTCTGAGCCAAGCCTCTAGCAGCCTGCAGCGTATCGATGGGCGGCGGATTATCACCGTCACTGCCGATTCAGAGGGCGACCAAGCGATTAACCAAGTGCTCGCCACCCTTCAAGAAGAGGTCTTCCCCACGCTCAGCAACACCTGGCCAGGGCTTGAAGTGAGCATGGGCGGCCGCCAACAGGATACCGCCGACAACCTCGCCACCCTGCGTAACGCCATGTGGCTGATGTTAGCCGCCCTCTATGCGCTGCTCGCTATTCCGTTCAGAAGCTACCTACAGCCGCTGTTGGTGATGGCCGCAATTCCGTTTGGTATCGTCGGTGCCGTGGGCGGGCATATGCTGATGGGCTTTGGGCTGTCGATCATCAGCCTATTAGGTATGCTAGCGCTCTCCGGCGTGGTGATTAACGATGCGCTGGTGTTGATCGACTACGCTAACCGTAAGCGACGGGAAGGCATGGCGCCTCGCGAAGCGATTGTGGCCGCCGCCACCCGACGCTTGCGGCCGATTATGATGACCACGCTGACCACATTCCTGGGGCTTGCGCCGATGATTCTGGAAACCTCACGCCAGGCACGCTTTATGATCCCCATGGCGATTTCGCTAGGCTTTGGCATGCTCTTCGCCACCCTGATTCTGCTGCTGGTAGTGCCCTGCCTCTATTTAGGGCTGGAAAACCTACGTGAACGGTTAAGCGCCCCGCGCCAGCCTAGCCAGCAGGGCATAAACTAATGAGTAGATGGACCCGACTGCGTCAGTGGCGGCCCTCACGGCTGGGGCTAAAGCTGTTTGTGGCAATTTTAAGCGTTAACGTGGCCATCGCGGCGAGCGTGTTTCTGGCGGTCTCTTACAGCATCGACCGCGGCTTTCTTGAGTATCTCAATCAAGCTCAGGAGCGGCGGGCCACGCTGCTTGCCGATGGGCTGATTACCCGCTGGGAAACCCAGGGCGACTGGGCTTGGTTAGAAGCGTCGCCTGATCGCTGGCCCTATATTGTGCGCTTTGAACTCGGTCAGGAGCATCGTGACCGTCCATCGCCTCTCGGCGAAGCTGAGGATTTTGCTCTGCGCGATAGCAAAGGGGATTATGTTGTACCACCTGCGGATGCACCGCGTGGCTCAATGGGCTGGCGCTGGCTAACGCTGTATAGCGATATGACCCCAAGCGGCCAGCGAGAAGCGATTGGCGCGCTGGGTTTTCGCCCGCCGCAGGAGATGATGGAGCGCATGGAGAGCCGCTTTCTGGAGCGCCAGCAGCGTAACCTAGTGCTAATCGTGATCTCGCTAGGGCTGGCCTCGCTGCTGCTGGCAGGCGGGCTCTCCTGGTGGCTGGGTCGGCGCACCCGCGCCTGGCCGGGGCTACGCTGCGCTTAACCGAAGGCGACTACCACACCCGCCTGCCAGAGCGTGGTAAAGACGAGCTTTCCCGCCTTGCCCGAGATTTCAACGTGCTGGCCGCCACGCTTGAAGCCAGCCGTGAAGCCCGCGCCCGCTGGGTCTCGGACACCGCCCATGAGCTGCGCACCCCACTGGCCGTGCTGCGGGGTGAAATTGAAGCCATGCAGGACGGCATCCGCCCGCTGAACCAGGAAAACTTAAGTTCGCTGGCTCAGGAAGTGGCTCAGCTAGAGCGCTTAGTAGCCGATTTACGCCTGCTCTCCCAAAGCGATGCGGGCGCGCTGGATATCCAGCTTGCCCCCATGAATCTCAGCGAAAGCCTGGAAAGCCGCCTGAACGACGCCGACCGCTGGCTGGAAGAGAGCGGCCTGACCCTCACCACGGCCCTGGCCGGTGATGTGATGATTCGTGGCGATGCCCAACGACTACGCCAGCTGTGGAGCAACCTGCTGGATAATAGCTGTGCCTACACCCAGCCGCCTGGAAAGCTAAGTGTTTCCCTTATCTGCGAACGGGGCGACGCGGTGATTACCTGGCAAGATAGTGCCCCCGGAGTTCCTGAAGAGGAGCTGTCACGTTTAACCGAGCGGCTCTACCGGGTGGAGGGTTCGCGCAACCGCGCCAGCGGTGGCAGCGGCCTGGGGCTTTCTATTGCCAGCGCGCTGGTAACGGCTCATGGCGGCACGCTCACACCCAGCGCCTCGGCGCTGGGTGGCTTAACTTGGACCCTACGGTTGCCACTGTTAACCGCCTCTTAAACGACCATAAGCGAGCTGACTATGTCTCAGAGTGATTCACATCCCGACGCATTACCTCAAGATGGTTTACCCCAAGACGCTTCCCTGCTGATCGTTGAGGATGAGCCCAAAATCGCCCGCCTCATGGCCGATTACTTACAAAGCAATCATTTTGCGCCCAGCATTATCAGCCACGGCAATGAGGTGATCCCCTGGCTCACTCAGCATTCGCCTGAACTGGTGCTGCTGGATGTTATGCTACCGGGCAAAGATGGCCTGACGCTGTGCCGGGAAATCCGTGAACAGTGGCCCAAGCTCCCCATTATCATGGTCACCGCCAAGGTAGAAGAGGTAGACCGGCTGCTGGGGCTAGAGTTAGGCGCAGATGATTACATCTGCAAACCTTTCAGCCCTCGTGAAGTAGTGGCACGTGTTAAGGCCGTGCTACGCCGCAGTCATGCCGCTGCACAGGCAGCACCCACCACCACCGCCCCCAAAGCGCCCATCACGCTAGATGAAGAGGGCTGGCAGGCACTGGCCGACGGCCAAGATTTAGGCTTAACAGCGGTCGAGTTTCAGTTGCTGCGCGTGATGATGCAGTCTCCAGGACGCATTTTCAGCCGCGAGCAGTTGATGGATCATATGTACCGTGATAACCGCATCGTTTCCGAGCGCACGGTGGATAGCCATATTAAGAAGCTGCGCAAAAAAATCACCGAAGCCCTACCCGACCAAGAGATCATTCGCTCGGTTTACGGAGTGGGTTATAAGTATCAGCCGGAAGGATGAACCACTACTGCTATTGAGAAGGTCATGGTTGTTGCACACTTTGTGCAAACGATTTACACCAAGCCCGTTAATACTGACATCGTCAAATTACCATGTATTCATTAGAAACGAGGTATGCCATGAAGATGTCACTACGTCAGCTATTTGCTCCTGCCCTGCTCGCCGTTGCCCTTACACCGCTGGCCTTTACCGCCCAGGCAGACAACCATGAAGGCCGTGGCATGGACCGGGAAGCGATGATGGAGCGCATGGAAGAGCGTCGCCAAGAAGTCTATCAACGCGCAGAACTAAGTGAAGAGCAGCAAACGGCGCTTAATGAAGCACACGCTGAGCACCGCGAAGCCATGCTTGCCCTGCGTGAAGAGCATCAAGCCCGTGTCGCTGAGATTTTATCGGAAGAAGAGCAGCAGGCACTGCGTGACGCTATGCACGAGATGCATGCTGAGCACCGCCACGAACGTGGACACGGTAAGCGCGACCATCACGGTGACTCGGCCCAGGAAATGGATGCCGAGGAAACGGCTACCGAGTAAGCGTTTATTTAGCGTCAAACCCACCCTACACGCCCAGCCTAGCTGGCGTGTTTGTTTCTATACGCCTGTTGGCATCTTTTTTACCGCCCTGATGCGTTAGCCGTTGGCTTGAAGTGAATGCCTAAACCGCGTATTTTATTTGAACGTTCATTCAAAAATAACGTATCACTCATCTTTGTCTTAACAACAGGAGTCCGCCTCCATGGCGAAAGACAACCCCGCTCTCCCCTCACGAGACCGCCTAAACCCCGTGGTTTTCCACGGCAGCGTCGCGGGGATTCTCGTGTTTCTTATCGTGACGATGCTGTTCACCGAACAAGCAGGTGCCTTTTTTGATGCGGGCCTTGCCTGGGTAAGCAAAACGTTTGGCTGGTACTACATGCTAGCGATCGTGGCCTACCTCGTGTTTGTGGTGTTCATCGGCATGTCGCGCTTTGGCAGTATTCGACTTGGGCCCGACCACTCCCGCCCTGAGTTTTCGTTGCTGTCGTGGTCAGCCATGCTGTTTGCTGCTGGCATTGGTATTGACCTGTTGTTTTTCAGCGTAGCCGAGCCGGTTGCCCACTACTTGGCACCGCCCGACTTAACGCCTGAAAGCCAAGAGGCCATGCGCAACGCCGTCGTGCAAACCTATCTGCACTGGGGCCTTTCCGGTTGGGGACTGTACGTGCTGACGGGCATGGCGCTGGCTTATTTCAGCTACCGCCATCGCTTGCCGCTGGCTATTCGTAGCGCGCTTTACCCACTGCTGGGCAAGCGCATTCACGGCCCGATTGGTAACGCGGTCGATATTACGGCGGTGATTTCTACCGTGTTCGGTATCGCCACCAGTCTCGGTATTGGGGTGATTCAGCTTAACTACGGCTTGAACTATATGTTCGACGTGCCGGAAACCCTGACGGTCCAGGTAGTTCTGATTGCGCTGGTAGTTGTTCTAGCAACCATTTCGGTGGTGACTGGCGTTGAGAAAGGTATCCGTCGCCTCTCCGAGTTCAACATGCTGCTGGCCCTGGCGCTGATGCTGTTTGTGCTGTTCTCTGGCGATACTCTTGTACTGCTGGATAAAGTGGTCAACAACGCAGGCGACTACCTCTCAGGCTTCGTTGCTGCCAGCTTCGATACTTACGCCTTTGCCGATGAAGGTGCCCAGGAGTGGAAGATGTGGTGGACCATCTTCTTCTGGGGCTGGTGGATCGCCTGGACGCCTTTCGTCGGGCTGTTTCTGGCGCGCATCTCGCGCGGCCGTACCATTCGCCAATTCGTGGCTGGCGCTCTGTTCATTCCGCTCTCGTTCATGATGGTATGGATGTCGATTTTCGGTAATAGCGGCATCGAGCTGGTGGCCAATCAGGGCGTTGTCGAATTGGGTGAGCAGGCGTTGAACTCGCCGCAAACCACGCTGTATACACTGCTTGAGTACTACCCCTATGTGGGCATTACCGCCGCCGTCGTGACCGTTCTGGGTATCGTGTTCTTCATTACCTCAGCGGACTCTGGCGCGCTGGTACTGGCTAATTTCACCTCGATTTTAAGCGACGTGAACCACGATGCGCCGGTGAGGCTGCGTATCTTCTGGTCGGCAGTGATTGGCCTGATTACCGTGGCCTTGCTGATGGCGGGTGGCTTAAACGCGCTACAAAGCGCAGTCGTGATTACGGCGCTGCCCTTCTCGGTGGTGATCTTCGCCATCATGGTGGGGACTTACAAAGCGCTGAAGCTGGAAGGCAGCAAAGCCGACGCCCGCCGCATGATTGCGGGCAGCGCGCCCGGCGGCGACTGGCGTGAGCGTTTGGACCGCGCGCTGGATACCTCTAACCGCGCAGGTGCCGCCGCGACCATTGAGCACTCGATTCGCCCCGCGATGACCCAGTTTGCCCAAGAGCTTGAGAGCCGTGGCCAAACCGCTAACGTCACCGAAGAGCAGGTTGAGGGGGAATCCCTGCCCAACCTAATGCTGCAGGTCGACTTTGGCGACGCCACCAGCTTTGTCTATCAGGTATGCCCGCATCGTATGCGTACACCGAACTTCATTCCCGCGGACGATGATTTCTACGTGCGTTTAGATGTGTACCTTGCCGAAGGTGGCCAGGATAAAGACCTCAACGGCTACACCCGTGGTCAGGTGATCGGTGATCTCGTGGCAGAGTACGAGCGCCACCTACAATTCCTTGCTCTGGCGGGTGGCCATGCGCAGGCAATGCCTGGCACCATCGGCGAACCGCCTGAAGATGCGCAGATGTAAGTAGCGCTTTACGTACAACGCGTAAAACGAAGAATCCCGGCCACGCGGCCGGGATTTTTTATGCGCTCTGGGCGTTTAACCCGCCATGTCTAGCACAATACGCCCTTCGATTTTACCGTCTATCATGCGCTGAAAAACATCGTTGATATTGTCCAGTGTATCCGTTGCGACGGTGGCTTCCACTTTACCTTCCGCCGCAAAATCGAGCGCTTCCTGAAGGTCGCTACGCGTACCGACAATCGAGCCACGAATAGTGATCCCATTGAGCACGGTGCTAAAGATGGGCAGTGGAAAATCCCCTGGCGGTAAGCCATTAAGTACCAGCGTACCGCCACGGCGCAGCATATTTTGCGCCTGATCGAAGGCCTTCGGCGACACTGCGGTGACCAGCGCACCATGGGCACCGCCAATGGTCTTTTTAAGGTATGCCGCGGGGTCGGTTTTCATGGCGTTTACCGTAACCGTCGCGCCCAAGCGCTCAGCCAGCGCCAGCTTGCCGTCATCAATATCGACAGCCGCCACGTTAAGCCCCATGGCTTTGGCATACTGCACTGCCATGTGGCCAAGGCCACCAATGCCCGAAATCACCACCCATTGGCCGGGGCGGGTATCGGTCATTTTTAAACCTTTATAAACCGTTACGCCGGCACACAGCACCGGAGCCAGCTCGACAAAGCCAACGTTATCCGGCAGCCGACCCACATACCCCGCATCGGCCAAGGTATAGTCGGCAAACCCACCATTAACGCTGTAACCGGTATTTTGCTGGGACTCACATAAGGTTTCCCAGCCGCCTAAGCAGTGTTCGCAAAAACCGCAGGCCGAGTAGAGCCAAGGAACACCAATACGGTCGCCCTCTTTGACATGGGAGACACCGGCCCCGACCGCCACAACATGCCCAACGCCTTCATGCCCTGGAATAAAGGGAGGTGAAGGTTTGACTGGCCAGTCGCCGTGCACTGCGTGTAGATCCGTATGGCAGACCCCCGAGGCCGCCACCTTCATCAATACCTCCCCCTGCTTTGGGCGTGGAACATCGACTTCTTCTATGACTAACGGCTGTCCGAACTCGCGCACGACGGCCGCCCGCATTGTATTATCCATGATTCGACTCCTAATAATGGTTAACGGCAGTTCTAAGCTGCTCTTATCCGTAGAGTTAGCGCCAGAGGATGTGCAGCATCGCCCGGCCTAGGCCGGGCGATGGGACGACATAACAAACGTTTAGAAGAACCCAAGCGGATTGATATCGTAGCTGACCAGCAGGCTTTTGGTTTGCTGGTAATGCCCAAGCGCCATTTTATGGGTTTCACGACCAACGCCTGACTTCTTGTAGCCGCCGAAGGCTACGTGGGCGGGGTACTGGTGATAGCAGTTTGTCCAGACGCGACCCGCTTGAATACCACGCCCCATGCGGAAGGCCACGTTAATATCGCGGCTCCACACGCCCGCGCCCAAGCCAAACTCGGTGTCGTTGGCAATCGCCAGCGCTTCCTCTTCGTCTTTAAAGGTGGTCACCGCCACTACCGGGCCGAAGATCTCTTCTTGGAACACGCGCATCTGGTTGTTACCTTTCAGCAGCGTCGGCTGAATGTAGTAACCGCTGTTAATGCTTTCATCCAGCGTTTCTTTGTCGCCACCGGTAAGGAATTCAGCGCCTTCATCCCGAGCGATATCCATGTACGACATAATCTTATCGAACTGCTCTTGGGATGCCTGAGCGCCCACCTGGACGTCGGTATCCAGCGGGTTACCCCGTTTGATGGTCTTGGTGCGCTCAATGACTTTCGCCATGAACTCGTCGTACATGCTCTCTTGAATCAGCGCCCGCGACGGGCAGGTGCACACTTCGCCCTGGTTAAAGAAGGCCAGCACCAGCCCCTCTACCGCCTTATCAATAAACGTCGGCTCGGCGTTCATAATATCGGCAAAGTAGATATTGGGGGACTTACCGCCCAACTCTACCGTGGAAGGAATAATGTTATCTGCCGCGCACTTCAGAATATGCGAGCCCACCGGCGTCGAACCGGTAAAGGCAATCTTGGCGATGCGCTTGCTGGTCGCCAGCGCTTGGCCTGCTTCCGCACCGAAGCCATTAACGATATTGAGTACGCCGGGGGGCAGCAGGTCACCAATCAGCTCTGCTACTTTTAGAATGGACGCTGGGGTTTGTTCGGCAGGCTTCAGCACCACGCAGTTACCCGCCGCTAGTGCTGGGCCTAGTTTCCAAGCCGCCATCAGAATCGGGAAGTTCCACGGAATAATTTGCCCTACCACGCCCAACGGCTCGTGGAAGTGGTACGCCACCGTGTTGGCATCAATATCAGCGGCGGTGCCCTCTTGGGAGCGCAGGCAGCCTGCAAAGTAGCGGAAGTGGTCAACAGCCAGCGGAATGTCCGCATTGAGGGTTTCACGCACCGCTTTGCCGTTGTCCCACGTTTCGGCCACGGCCAGCATTTCGAGGTTTTGCTCGAGACGGTCGGCGATTTTGAGCAGGATGTTACTGCGCTCTTGTACCGAGGTCTTGCCCCACGCCGGAGCGGCTTTATGGGCGGCATCCAGCGCTTTTTCGATATCTTCAGCGCTAGAGCGGGGAATTTCACAGAACACTTTGCCATTAACTGGGCTAATGTTGTCGAAGTATTGGCCCTTCACTGGGGGAACAAACTCACCGCCAATGTAGTTACCATAGCGTTTCTCAAACGAAACAACAGAGCCCGCTTCACCTGGGTTGGCGTAGATCATGGTACTGCTCCTGAGTATTATGATTATTAAAAGGTGCCTACCCAGTGTTGGTCATTCGCGCCATTCTCGATATAGCCCGATGGCAGGACGCACCCTCATCCCTTGGAAGGAGACGCCATGTACTCGCTGTTAGTCGCAGATGATCATCCGCTGTTCCGCGATGCGCTGCACGCGGTGATCAGCAGCGGATTCACCGATGCCCAACTGCTGGAAACCGACAGCCTAGCGGGGGCCATGGCACACATTGAAGCCTTGGAAGGGTTAGACCTGCTGCTCTTAGATTTAAGCCTGCCGGATGCCGATGGGTTAGAGGGGCTGAAAACCCTACGGGAGACCTTCCCCGGGCTGCCCGTTGCCATCGTGTCAGCCCATCAAGAGCGCCAGCTGGTGCTGGATGCGATTACTCTGGGGGCCGTGGGCTATATTCCAAAATCAACGCCAAGGGAGCAGCTTCTTAGCGCGCTGCATCAAATTCTTCAGGGCCAGCTCTACTTGCCCGCCGATATTATGCGCCGCCCGCCTCCTCGCGGCATGCCGTCTACCACGGCAGAGAGCACCGACAGCAAACCAACCCGACTGCCGCGGCTCACCGACAAGCAGTTGGATGTATTGAGCTGTATGAGCCAGGGAATGTCGAACAAACAGATAGCCCGCGAGTTAGCGATTGCTGAAACCACGGTAAAAACACACGTATCGGCCATTTTGCGCAAGCTAGGAGCTAGCAGCCGAGTACACGCTATTGTGATTGCAGGGGAAGAGGATTTAAGCGGTTTTCTCGCCAAACGTACGGCCCCGGCAAAGGGATAGCGTAGGGCTAGCGGCTATCTAGCAGCGTGCCTAGCAACATTTTTAAGCGCAGCGGTTTGAGTGGCTTTAACAGGCAGTGCATGCCCGCCTGCCGCGTGGCACGTTTCACCTCCGCTTCATGGTTAGCGGTAATCACCACTGTGGCTAAACCGGGGTAGCGGCGACGCAACCGGGCGGCTAAATCAATACCGTTTTCTCGATGCCCCCCTAAATGGTAATCCACTAGCAGCACGGCCGGGCGTTCCCCGTCGCTGGCGGCTTCCAGTGCGCTTACCGTTGCCGCTGCCCATACTCGGCACCCCCAACTGCCCAGCAGCGCCTGCATCCCTTCAATAATCGCGGGGTCATCATCCACTACCCATACCACGCAGCCCTGCAGCGGGTCATCGCCCCACTGCGCGGATGGCACCGGGCTGGATGCGCCTTCTAACGCGCCGCAAGAGGCTGCGTAGGGCACCAAAATAGAGAACAGCGAGCCATGACCTAGCCGTGATGCCAGTGTGACGGGGTGATCCAACATGGTACTAATACGATCGACAATGGCTAGACCCAGCCCCAGGCCGCGACTGTGGTTGGCCTGTGGCTGGCTGGCGCGACGAAACTCCAGAAAAATGGCTTTGCGCTGGGGCTCTGGAATACCGGGGCCAGTATCACCCACCATAATCTCCAGGCCATCGGCCCGGCGGCGGCAGCCTAACAGCAGGTGGCCGTGCTCGGTGTAGCGCACCGCATTGCTAAGGAAATTACGCACCACCCGCGCCAGCAGCGCCAAATCGGACTCCACCCACACCCGCGAAGGCACATAGTGAAGGGTAAGACCACGCACCCCCGCCACCTGGCGATACTCCTCCGCCAGCGCATCCAGCAGCGTACTTACGGCAAAGGGCGCTTTATCGGCATGAAGCACTCCGGCATCCAGGCGGGAGATATCCACCAGCGTGCCCAGCAAGCCCTCGACATCTTTCAGCGAGCGCCCGATATGGCCGACAAGCGCCTGGGAGGACTCAGGTAGTGCATGGGTTTCCAGGGCGCTGGCAAACAGCCGTGCCGCATTGAGCGGTTGTAAAAGGTCATGGCTAACGGCGGCCAAAAACTTGGTTTTAGAGACGTTAGCCGCGTGGGCTTCAGCGTTGGCTGCCAGCAAACGAGCATTGACCTGGCTTAGTTCATCCAACGTGCGGTGCAGCGCGTCGGTGCGCTCGCGCACCTGTTCGGCAAGCAGCACCGAGCGCTCAAAGGCTGCATAGGGCGCGCCATTAGGGCTACCGCCGGACTCCACTCGCTCCATTAACGCCGTACACACTTTGCGTAGTCGGTGGTTCTCTTCACGCAGGGCCGCAATATCATCGCCTTGTTGCGAATCAGGGAGTTGGAAGAGCGCCAAAGGCCACCCCCGTAAACGTCTGGTTCACATGCATGCCGTGGTGCTGCTCGCCGTAGGTATTAAATCCCACGACACGGGCTTGGCGCAGCAGCGTCGATGCCTGGTCAAGTTGCCCCAACGACTCCAGCGCCATCCGTCGCAAAAAGCAGTCGCAGCCAATAATCGCAGCGGGCTCGCCTAAGCGGGCTTCCACTCGCTGCAGCATATGGGCTAAATCGGTGAGCAGCGGCGTGGGCTGCATGGCAGTCAGCACAATGCCGTTTTCCACCGCGCAGTAGAAGCTCAGGCTGCCGTCATCATTAACCCGTTGAATCGAGCGAATATAGTGCTGGCCGCCCAGGTGTACCGCCAGCGGGTGCTGGGCAAAAATGGGAGGCGCAAGCGCCTCAACCGAACAGCCCACCAGCGCGGCATACAGTTCGGCCGCGGGGACACCGTTAAGCTCCAGCACGCGGCGGCGCTCACGATCCGCAGCGGTGACCACTAGCTTGTGCTCGAGTGGCTCAAGGTGGTGGGTGGAGAATACTTCAAACGGTAGCCGAGTATTCATCATGACCACCACCGCCGCACGGGTATGAAAGCGCCCGTTGGCGTATACATGGGTATGGGTTAAGTGGTTATCGTCCCCTGCGGAACCACCAAAGCTCGGGATGCGCCCCAAGGCCGCATCCAGCGTTGCCAGCACTTGCTCTTCACGGCTGGATAGCCCATCCAGCAGCGTCAGGGCAAAGCTGTGCTCGTTGACCGGTGCGA
This sequence comes from Halomonas sp. KX33721, assembly GCF_001596805.1. Classification (NCBI taxonomy): domain Bacteria; kingdom Pseudomonadati; phylum Pseudomonadota; class Gammaproteobacteria; order Oceanospirillales; family Halomonadaceae; genus Halomonas; species Halomonas sp. KX33721. Next base: position 117,454 of record NZ_LVIA01000016.1, read on the forward strand.
CAGCTTGGCGGCGGCAACGCTCTAACAGCTTATCCACCAAGGGCTGCGCGGTGGGGAGGTCAAAGTACTCCAAGTCATCAATCAATGCGGTTTCTATCGCAAAAAAGCGCTGGTCAAAGCAGATCGCCACCACCGAGCCGCGGTCATAGCCATCCAGCGTTAGCTCGCCTGCGGTGGTGCAACCACTAATAGGCAGTGCGCCAAAGGCGCTGCTTAGCGCCTGGGCAAGCGCGGCCAGCGGATACTCTGCGCTACAGAAAAACAGCACAAAGCCTGCATGCTCATGGTAGAGCGACGCCGCCAACTCGTTGGCGGCTATATAGGGGTCAGAAGCCCGGCTTGCAGCAGTTATCAGGCCACTGTTAGTTAAGCTGATGCTCACGATGCCATTGCTCCAACGCAGCGTGGGTGCGTGCCGCACAGTGGTGCAGCGCGCTAAAGGCCTCTTCAATCTGAGCGCTTGAGGCCTCTGGCTGCCCTGCTAGTTGCTCTAAGTGCTTTGACTGAGCGGCCAACTGCTCGGCACCTATGCTTAAAGATTCGCCTCGCAACTGATGAGCAAGGCGCTCCATCTGAGGTAGCTGCTCACTCGCTATTTCTGTATTAGAAGCGAAGCAATCAACCAACTGGCCAATATAATCATGCACTTGCTGATGATAAAGCATTACCAGTTGTTTAACGCTGTCAGCCCCTATCGAGCTGGTTAACGTCGCAAGCGTCGCTTCATTGAGCAGCACATCGTTACCTGATTCGGCGGCGATAGGCGTTGACGGCGTCTGCGCAGGCGTCAGTTGAAGCGCCAGTACATTGCTTAGCGCCAACAGCGAGAGCGGCTTGGTAATATAGTCATTCATACCTGCCGCCAGACACCGCTTGCGGTCGTCTTCGGCGCCACCAGCCGTCATCGCCACAATCGGTACATCGCTGCACCAACCACCCTGGGCACGCAGTTGCTGGGTCACCGTTATTCCGTCACTATCGGGCAGTTGAATATCCATAAAAATCAGGTGTACTTGCTGGCGCTTAGCCATCGCGAGCGCATCGTAGCCATTTTCAGCGCACACTACGTCACACCCTAATCGTGAAAGCAGGCCTAGCGCCACTTTACGGTTTACCGCGTTATCCTCCACCAACAGCAGCGAAGTACCGTTAAAGTCTTGAGTAGGCTCTGCAGGTTGCGATGTACTAACGGGGCTAGCCTCCACTAGCGGCAGCTCGCACCAGAACGTGCTGCCCTCGCCGGGTGTGCTAATGACGCCTAATCTTCCCCGCATCGCGTCGCTCAGCCGCTTGCAGATAGCTAACCCTAGGCCGGTGCCGCCATAACGGCGGGCAACGCTCTCATCCGCCTGCTGAAAAGGCTCGAACAGCGTCTCTTGCTGCTCGCTATTCAGCCCGCAGCCAGTGTCGCTAATTTCAAACAGGAGGTGCTCTACCGTTGATGTAACGCGAATGGAGACGCTGCCGTGGTCAGTAAATTTGATGGCATTAGCGATAAGATTGAGAAGAATTTGGCGCAGTCGCCCCGCGTCGATCATGACCCACCCAGGTACTAGCGGGTCAACGTGTAATGAAAGCCGCAACCCTTTCTCCTGGGCCCGTGGCTCAAATAGTGCCATCACCCCCTCTGCCAGAGGGTTTATGGCCGTGGACGATGTTTCAAGGGTTAAGTGGCCTGCCTCAATTTTAGAAAAATCGAGAATTTCATTAATCATCGCCAGTAGTTGGTTGGCACTGTCGTGAATGGTGCGGGCGTAATCCTCTACTTGGGCGGGGCTTGCCGGTTCACGCAAGAGCTCGCTCATGCCGATCACACCGTTTAGCGGCGTGCGGATTTCATGGCTTACCATTGCTAGAAAATCAGATTTAGCATGGTTGGCGGCTTGGGCCTGCTTGGCCGTTACCTGAAGCTGCTTACTAAGCTGCTCTTGTTCCCGGCGTGCCGCAGCACTTTCACGCATTTCACGCACCAAAAAGATAATCACTAGCAGCACCGCTAGGCTCATACCTATCAGTAGTGACATTAAGAGTTTATAGAGCGTGCTGAGCAACGCTCGCTCTTCCGTGGCGGACTCAGCCAAGTAGCCATTGATGGCAATAACAAAGCGCTCAGTAAGCCGTGTAAGCACCTGCAGCTCGCTTTCCAAAGCGGTGACCGGCATTCGTGCCAATTCATCATGCGGCTCAAACATAGGGTCTAAGCTGTCGAGCTGCCGTTGGATTTGGTCAAGCAGCTCCCTTGCCGAACTGATACTCTGCAGCAGCGAGCTGACCTCCCCTTCTCTTAACAGGGTGATCCGGCTATAGAGGAGTTCAAACCGTAGGTTTAGCTCATCCTGGGCGGCGGGAGAGAGGGGACCCCGTGTTTCCGCCAGCAAGTGGTTCAGTAGTTGAACGGCGTCACGGTCGAGCTTATAGACCACCCAGGCCGTATCTTCTCGCAGACTTTGCGTCAGATTATCCTGTCGCCATGCGGATAAAGCGGCCACCACCAGCGCGGCCGCAAATAAAAGTACGGTAATAATCGCCACCAGCTTGAGGCGGCGCGGATAGCGAAGCAGTCGGGGCGCTCGTGTGACGGATTCACTGGCGGACATTAATATGCATTACCTGCCATACGGCTCTAAAGCGCACTCGTTCGCTTAGCAGCGCTTTATCCTGATCAAAGGGATAAAGCACCCATAAAGGCCCGTACTCACGGATAGGAATAGCTTTCTCGTCACGCTCTAAGGCCAAAATCACATCGTAGTCGTAGAAATCCGCGACCGGAATTTCAGCTTCATACCCGTTAAGCGCCACGACGTTAATGATCTTGCCTTCCGCGCCTACCTGCTCAAGCAGGGTACGCATAAGCGGCCCACGGTAGTGGCTGTTCCCTTCCGTCCACGGTGTTCCTGTCGTAAATTCATGCTGCGGAAGTGCGCTAAGCATCGCGCGATCAAAATGGGCTTCTTCGCCCACATTGGTCACCGCAATATCACCATCAAGTTTGAGTATCACTGGCCCACTCGGTGCCGCCAGCGAATCTGCTGTCTCAGCGAGCCCCGTATGGGGAATGCTGAACGCCAGCATAATCCACCCCAATAACAACGCTTTCACTACTGACTCCTCATATCGCAGTGCCCCAGGCGACGAAACCGTGACCGCCAACGCACGCTCAAAGCAATAAAAAAAGAGGTGGCGTTTAGGGTACGCCATCTCAATTCATAGGTCAGGCTAATTACGATGTTTTTGGTAAGCAGTGAGTAACCCTGGCGTTTATTAGCCGCTAGGTTTTCAGCTGTTCGACCGGTTCAAACCGTACTAGATCTTCATAAGCGTGCCAGCTTGCATGGCCAAGCACGGGCAGAATCAGCGCCAAGCCAATATAGAACGTCATAACGCCCACTAACACACAGCCAGTAAGAATGGCCGCCCACAGCAGCATGGGCCGGAAATTGCGAGCTACACAGCGTACGCTGGCTTCAATGCCTTCCATAAACGTCAGGTCTTGGTCCATCAGTGTCGGGATGGCCACCACACTGATCGCGAAAGCACCAAAAGCCAGCACACCACCTGCTACCGTGCCAACGGCCAGCATACTCAGGCCTTCCTGCGTGGTTACCAGCGTAGTGTATAGCGTTGCCGGGCTGGGCACTTCAAATCCAAAGAACAGCGCAAACAGCAGCGTGGCTAGGCGTATCCAGGCGAGAAAGAAGATCATCATCATGACGCCCATCATGGCAAGTTGCCCAGCATGGGGCCGCCAGCTACCAAACGCATCGCCCAAGTTCGGGGTACGTCCGCGCTCAAGGGCAAGGCTAATGCCATAGGAACCAACGGCCACCAGTGGCCCGATAAACATGAAGCCAGCAATCATTGGCAATAGCCAATACCAGTAACCCAGCGTGTAAGCACCAAGGGTAATGGCAATACTCAACCCCACCCAAAACATGCCGTAAGCGAGGCTAATAGCAGACGCACGACGAAAATCTTCCATACCTGCGGCTAGCCAAGCACGTGGTCTTTCCATCCCTACCTTATTGATAATGATTTTGACGTTCGGCGCACCGGATGAGTGGTCGTGTGTTTTTGTTGTTACTGCATTCATGGCGTAACTCCTGTGATTTACCCCAGATGGCTGTCACTGACCCAAGCACCAAGGGAAATAGCTACCATGTGTATTGATGACCATTAATCCAACGTTAATGGCTTAATGTTCTATTAATGTAGCTGAGCCGCTGCTTCGCGAATGCTTTTGAAGGCACTCAGTACAAAAAATCCTTCATCGGCGCTTTTAACGACAATTAATTCGATGCGTTAGCGTTTCGTTATATTCGAGCCCCCCCAAAAAAAAGCTCCAAGCCGGGGCTTGGAGCTTTATGACGCACGTTGCGCTTACCGCACGATCATCACCGACACTTTAGCGTGATGAACGACATGCTCGGCGTTGGGGCCCAGTACGTAATCGACGAATTTACGCTTAGTATGGGATGCCATCACAATTAAATCGGCATCAATCTTCTTGCCGACCTTGATGATGGCCTCCCATGGTGAGCCATCAACAATCACACTTTGGGTTTTGATCCCTTCAGGCACATGTTCCTGAATGAATTTATGCTGCGCTTCTTTCACCGCCGCATGCGCTTTTTCAGAGAAGTTTTTCGGAAAGTAAGCGCCAACCATGGGCATTTTAAATTCCGGTAGTACCGTCACCACGTGCAGCGATGCGCCAAAGGTTTGGCACAGCGTTATCGCCGTGGGCAACGCTTTCTTCCATGAGGCCTCTTCGTTCAAGTCTACGGGGAGTAGCACTTTATGGTACATAGCAACCTCCTTAAACAGCGGCCACTTCGTTGGCTTCTTCACGACGCCGACGGCGACGCTGCATCACGACGACCAACCCAAAGATGCCGAGTGCGGGTAACCACATCCACTCTTTTGTCCAACGATCTACCGGGGCCAGCACTTCGAGGATCTCTTGATCGAAATCGAAGCCTAGCTCAGCCGCCTGGCTGCCGAACTCGACGAAATCGACCAGGGTTTGGTCGCCATCTTCGTAAAGCTCTATGCCCAGGTTGGCCATGCGCTCTTCACCTGTTTCACCGCGCGGCACGGGGACGAGCATATAGGTGGTCATCGGCGCCCCGAAATCGTCTTCACCGGCAATTTGCACGCGCAAGTTGCTACCGTTATCGACCTGGCCCAGTGCCTCGGCAAATTGCGCAGGTGGCACCGATTCATAGGGGTCGTGGATTTTGTCCATCCAGAAGCCGGGGCGGAACAGCGTAAAGGCTACCAGCAGCAGCAGCAGCGATTCGTACCAGCGGTTGCGGGTCAGCATGTAGCCTTGTGTACCTGCTGCAAAGATCAGCATGGCGATGGTGGCGACAATAAACACCACAATGCCCTGCATCACCGTGACATCGATCAACAGCAAATCCGTGTTGAAGATGAACAGGAACGGCAGTGCGGCGGTACGCAGGCTGTAGTAAAACGCCTGGAAGCCGGTACGTAGCGGGTCACCGCCAGAAACTGCCGCCGCAGCAAAAGAGGCCAGCCCCACAGGCGGCGTGACATCCGCCATGATGCCGAAGTAGAACACGAACAGGTGCACAGCAATTAGCGGTACGATCAGGCCATTTTGCTGGCCCAGCAGCACAATCACCGGAGCCATCAGCGCCGATACCACGATGTAGTTCGCCGTTGTTGGCAAGCCCATACCCAGAATCAAACTCAGCAGAGCCGTCAGCAGTAGAATCATCATCAGGTTACCGCCTGAGAGAATTTCCACTACGTCCGCGAGTACTAGACCTACCCCCGTTTGGGAGACCGCACCCACGACGATACCCGCCGTGGCAGTCGCAATACCGATACCAATCATGTTGCGGGCACCGGTCACCAGGCCATCCCACAGATCCTTAAAGCCTTCTTTGATATCGGCCGCCATTTGGCTGCGGCCACGGAAAATCGCGATGATCGGGCGCTGGGTAACCATGATGAAAATCATAAACATGGTGGCCCAGAACGCTGACAACCCAGGCGAAAGGCGCTCCACCATCAAGCACCACACCAACACGACAACCGGCAGAATATAGTGTAGGCCGACCATGACCGTCGGGCGAGTTTGCGGCAGCTTCACGACCTCTGAGTTGGGGTCGTCCATCTCCAGCTCAGGGTAGTTAGCGCCTACTTTCAACAAGCCGACATATACAATCGCCAGCCCTACAGAGACCACCCAGGGGGTCGCTTCACCCAGTACCGGCTTTAACCAGCCCAAGCCGTAGTAGACGGCGATGGAGAGGCCCATCAGCAGCAGCAAACCGGTCATAAAGCCGATCACTTTGTTCAGCAACGGGCGTGCCGGATTGCTGGACGGCAGGCCTTTCATATTGGCCTTGAGCGCTTCCAAGTGAACAATGTAGATCAGCGCGATATAGGAGATCAGCGCCGGTAAGAAAGCGTGCTTGATGACGTCGACATAGGGAATACCCACGTATTCCACCATCAAGAAAGCAGCAGCCCCCATGACGGGCGGCATGATCTGGCCATTCACCGAAGACGATACTTCCACCGCCCCCGCTTTTTCCGCGCTAAAGCCGACTCGCTTCATCATCGGAATCGTAAAGGTGCCAGTGGTAACGGTATTGGCAATCGACGACCCCGAGATCAAACCAGTCATACCAGAGGCTACCACTGCCGCTTTGGCTGGGCCGCCTTTGAAGTGGCCAAGCAGCGAGAACGCCACTTTGATGAAGTAGTTACCGGCGCCCGCTTTATCCAGCAACGCACCAAACAGTACAAACAGGAAAACAAAGCTGGTCGAGACCCCCAGCGCAATACCAAACACCCCTTGGGTACCTAGCCACTGGTGGTTAATCAAACCACCCAGACTAACGCCGCGGTGGGCCAAAATGCCCGGCATGTAAGGGCCAAACAACGAGTAAGCAATAAACACCGCCGCCACGATCATCAGGGGCGGCCCTAATGCGCGACGAGTCGCCTCTAACAGCATCAGAATGCCAACAACGCCCACGATAATATCCTGGGTAATCGGCAACCCAGGCCGCTGGGCCAAATCAGCATAGAAAATAAACAGATAGGCGCCGCAAAACGCCGCTAGCGCTGCCAATGCCCAATCAGCTAAGGGCACACGATCACGAGGAGAGCGCTTAAAGGCGGGGTACGCCATAAAGGCTAAAAAGAGCGCAAACGCTAAATGAATCGAGCGCGCTTCCGTGGCGCTAAATACGCCGAAGCCAACAATATAGGGAAGTGGCGATGCAATCCATAGCTGAAACAGCGACCACACTGCTGCAATACTCACCAGCAGCTTACCGGGTACGCCTAAGGGTTTCCGTGCCCCTGTATCGCTGGAAGCGACCATATCCTCCAGGTCGTTCTCAGCGGCTGCCGAAGGTTGTTTGTCATCACGCATACGCTTGCCCTGCCTAATGGTCAGCGCTGACAATCAGCGCTCTCAACAAGAAGCGCGGACACCCAAGGTGCCCGCGCTTTGCAACTCAAAGCGACGCTACTCACCTTCCGTCAGTAGCATCACTCTTTTACAGCTTATTCGATCCAGCCACGCTCACGGTAGTAACGTGCCGCGCCATCGTGCAGCGGCGCGGTCAAGCCGTCAGAGATCATGTCTTCTTCGTTCAGATTCTCGAACGCCGGGTGCAGACGCTTGAAGCGATCGAAGTTTTCGAATACTGCTTTCACCGTTTCGTAAACAATGTCTTCATCAACAGCGGTGGAAGAAACGAAGGTTGCCGCCACACCGAAAGTTTCGACATCTTCGTCGTTACCACGGTAAAGGCCACCCGGAATCACAGAACGCGTGTAGTAGGGGTACTCTTCGATCAAACCGTCGATTTCGTCACCGGTCACAGAGACCAGACGCGCATCAATGGTGGTGGTCGCTTCTTGGATAGAGCCGTTCGGGTGGCCTACCACGTACACCATGGCATCGATGTTGTTGTCAGACAGGGCAGCTGCCTGCTCAGCCGCGTCGAGCTGAGACGCCAGTGCGAAGGTGTCTTCATCCCAACCGAACGCATCCATGACCACGTCCATGGTATTGCGCTGGCCAGAACCAGGGTTACCGATGTTGACGCGCTTGCCTGGGAAATCGCTGATGTCCTCGATACCGGAATCCGCGCGGGCCACCACGGTCAGCGGCTCACCGTGCATGGTGAAGACGGCACGCATATCTTCCCAAGCGCCCTCTTCTTCAAAGTTGGCTTCACCGTGGTAAGCGCGGTACTGAACGTCAGACTGCACAACGCCCATATCCAGCTCACCGCTCTTCATGCCGTTGACGTTAGCAACGGAACCACCGGTAGACGGGGCGTTACAACGGATGTTGTGCTCATCGCTGCCACGGTTAACCATACGGCATACCGACTGGCCAACCACATAGTAAACACCGGTTTGGCCGCCGGTACCGATGGTGATGTAGCGCTCCTGGGCAACGGCCGGAGAGGCAAAGGTTGCCGCCGCAATGAACGCGCCTGAGAAAGCCGCGGTAGAAAATACATGGCGTTTCATGAACACACCTCTTTATCTTGATGTTGTGAGCGTTATGCGCTTTGAAGCCATCTGCAGAACGGTTCCCTTCAGGTGTTTCGGCTCCAAAACGTTGTCAAGACAGTCTGTTATCGATCTCGGCATTTAGTGCCGACTGTTCCTACTTTAGCGAAAAAACTGCTAATTGGCGAAGTACGAGACAATTTTATGCCTGCACCGCAGGCAGCGCAGCGCAGCGCAGCGCATTGCCTAGCCAGCGTGATGACGCTAGCTACTCTGCTCAGGAGTTTGTCCTAAGCGCTTTTCCTAAATGCTTTCACTTAGGCATTGCCATACTTTCTCGCTTGTTTGCACGTCTGTCGCCAGTCTAATAGCCGGTAACGTTTAGTAAACGTTAAACATCATGTCATATTGGCATAGGCCATCGCTTATTGGTTATCTCGATTGATCATTAGACGCTATAGCCCAACACCGTGGGCAGCCAAAGAGCAATGCTGGGAAATATCGCCACCAGTGCCAAAGCGCCCCCCATGGCAACCACAAACAGCAGCGCCCAGCCAATCGTATGCTCTAGGCGTATCTTGGCAACTTCCGTGGTCACCATCAGGTTCACCGCCACCGGAGGCGTAAATTGACCAATGGCAATATTCATCGCCAGCAAAATACCAAACCATACCGGATTCCACTCAAAATGCTGCATCACCGGAACCAGAATTGGCATCATGATCAGATAAATCGAAATCGCATCCAGCAGCATGCCCGCCACCAGTACCGCCAACATCACCAGTATCAACAGCAAGACGCCGTTATCAGTCAGGCTGATGATCCATTCCGCTAAATGGCGGAAGGTGCCGAGCATCGTGCCTGACCAGGCAAAAATTCCCGCCAGTGCGATAATCAGCATCACTACGCCAGAGATAATCGCCGCTTCCCCCAGTAGCTCCCACACATCCCGAAGTGTCAGCTCTCGGGTAAGAAACAGGCCTACCACCGCCCCATAGGCAACGGCCACCACGGCGGCTTCCGTGGGGGTAAACAGTCCTGAGCGCAGCCCACCTAAAATCAGCACTGGCGCAAACAAAGCAGGCAGCGCCTCGCGGAAGGTTCCGCGTACCGTCAGTTTTTCGGCTCCCTCTACCGGCGTGCCTTCCCAACCGTAACGCTTGGCGACCAGCATCGCCGGTACCAGCAGCGCCAAACCCGCTAGCACACCAGGGAAAAGCCCTGCGGCGAACAGCGCACGCAGATCAACGCCCGGCACCACAATCGAGTAGAGAATCAGCGCCACTGAAGGCGGAATTAAGATCGCCGTGGATGCCGAAGCCGCAATGAGCGTGGCCGAAAACGGCTTGGGGTAGCCTGCTTTCGTCATGCTAGGCAGCATCACCATGGCCACGGCAGCGGCGTCAGCGGGGCCAGAGCCGCTCATGCCGCCCATAATCATGCACACCAATACCGCAACCAGCGCCAGCCCACCGTGACGGGGCCCAATGAGCGCCTGGGCAAAACGCACCAAACGCAGCGCCACGCCTGCTCGCTCAAAAATCAGCCCGGTGAGAATAAACAGTGGAATCGCAATGAGAGGGTATTTAGCGATGCTGTTATAGGTATTGGTACCCAGGGTGGCCAGCATATCCGGCGACAGACCCAGCACGATGCCCACCGCACCAGAAAGCGCCAAGGAAAACGCCACCGGTACGCCAGCAATTAACAGCCCGGCAAATGCCAAAATCATCCAAATATCAGGCGTCACTGGTTAGCTCCCCTTTCAAACGGTCACGGGTTTGCTGCACCAAGCGCCATAGCATGGCAGCAGACAAAATAGGCAGCCACACCAAGTACCACCACTGGGGCAGGCCTAACCCAGGCGACAGTGACTCCCACTGATATTCCTGCCACGCCAACTTGCCGCCATACCAAGTAATTAAACCCAATACGATCAGGCCACACAGGGCTTGAAAAAGAATCAGCGCGCCCCGCCACCGCTCAGGCAGGGCACGCTCTAAAAAACCAATGCGGATATGCCGGTCGCGGCGTAATGCTACCGACGCACCGGCAAAGGTCAGCACGACCAATAGAAAGACGGAAAACTCTTCCGTGAACGAAAATGAGCCACCTGTAAGGTAACGAGTGATCACATTACCCAGGCTAATCAATGAAATCACAATCAGCGCCAGCGCACCTAGCCAGCGCTCTGGGCGTGCATCAGGAAAGCCTTTCATGGCAGCCTCACAGCAAAGAACCGCCGCCCTGGTTAAGCGGCAGTCAAAACCCTCGAAGAATTAACGTGCGTCGATAGCGGCTTGGGCGGCATTTACCACCTCTTCACCAATGCGCGGAGTCCATTTTTCGTACACCGACTGAGTGGCATCCACAAACGCCTGGTACTGCTCATCGGTCAGCTCGGTTACCGTGACACCACGCTCTTGAATCGCGGCTAAACGCTCGCTCTCCTGCTCACGGGTCATGGCAATTTCCCACGCGCCCGCTTCTTCGGCTGTTTCACGCAGCATGGCCTGCTGCTCTTCACTCAGCGACTGCCATACCTGCTGATTAACGGCAAAAACAAGCGGGTCGTTCATGTAGTTCCAGAGCGTTAGATGCTCTTGGCCCACCTGGTCAATACGCGCCACATCAAATACGGAAAGCGGGTTCTCCTGGCCATCGACCGCACCCGTGGTGAGGGCCGGTTGGGCGTCGGTCCAGCTCATCTGCGTAGGGTCAGCGCCTAAAGCGGAGAACGTATCCTGGAACAGCGGCGAGCCCACTACACGGATCTTCAGGCCATCCAGATCCTCCGGCTGGCTGATAGGGCCACGGGAGTTGGATACCTGACGGAAGCCATTTTCCCCCCAGGCCAGCGGAATAACGCCACGGGACTCAATCGCCTCGAACACCATAGTGCCCGCATCCCCGCCGGTCACGGCATCGACAGCGGTTTCATCAGGAATAAAGAACGGCAAAGAGAACAGGTTCAATTCCGGCACTTGGGGCGACCAGTTGATGGTTGAACCCACGGCGGCATCAATCAGCCCAGAGCGCATGGCAGAAAATTCGCGGGTTTGGTCACCCGACACCAGCTGAGAGTTGGGGTAGACCCGCAGAGTGAGTTCACCACCGCTGCGCTCCTCCACCAGCTCTGCCCACTTTTCAGCGGCCTGCCCCCAAGGAAAGGCTTCTGAAAGCACGGTAGAGACCGAGAGTTCGCGGGCTTGCGCGGAAAAAGCCGCCGAGAGCAGCGCAGCGCCAGCTAAGCCAGCGGTTAAACGAGCCATAGAGCGTGTCAGCGTCATTATTGTCGATCCTTTTTATCCGTTCTTTTTTTATCAATACTTTTTGCGGTTCTTATGAGATGCCCGGCCCAGTGAAAGGCAACAGGCACACGCCCATTGTAGGCAGTTAGCAAGCGAAAGGAAGCCATCTAAGGTCGGTCTTGGCAACTCAGTGAGTTATCCTCAGGTGTCTACTTCGCAAAACGCCCCGCGCATCAGCGTCAGGGCGTTTCATAGGCTTGCGCTAAAAGGCTACTCGCCAGAGCATGAAATAGCGCATTACTCAGGGCGGCAAAAACCGGCCAGCGCAGGCACCGAGACACAGTCGCCTACCTGTATGCCACGTTCCGCAAAGTAACCCGCGTTAACTTCCAGCGCCGCATGGTAGGCCGTCCCGGCAGGATAAGAGGGGCACTCCTGGGGGGCATCAGATTCGCAGGGTGGCATCGTGTTTATAGCAACGATGCGCCCTTCGCCGTCGATATACGCGATATCCAGCGGAATCAGCGTGCGGTACATCCAAAAGGCGTTACCAGCGGGCTGCTCACGCTCGAAGCGAAACAGCATGCCTCGTGTTTCTGGCAGATGTTCACGTCCCATCAGGCCGCGCTGGCGCTGGGAAGCGGTTTCGGCGACTTCGACATCGAGACGGTGCGGGCCACCTTCGCTATGGATCGCCAGTTGCAGCGTGTTGGCTGGCGCGGGTTCAGCTGCCCAAGCCGCTAACAGCGACAGGGGTAAACAGGCGGCAAGCGAAACACCGGCAGCGGTTTTCAGCAGTTGGCGGCGTGTCAGGGTCATAACAGGTTCCTTTTGTTGTGTGATGCCGTTTGGGTACGCTGCGCGGGCATAAGATGAATCCCCTCAGCCAGCAGCGAGACGTGCACCCTTTTCCCCAAGCTAAGCTGATTACGTTTAGCCGCGTGGGTGGCGATGTCGAAACGTAGCATATCTCCGTGGGAAACACGCAGCGAGATTGATGTCATGCCGCCCAACACCACCATTTCACTGACCGTCGCCGCCACCGGGTTTTCGCGTTCGCCTTGGGAAGGCCGTCCCCGACGATGCAGTACAATATCCGACGGCGGCAGGTACCAGGCCAATGACTCTCCTACTTCACACTGGGCGATACCTTCGCTGACTTCTAGCAGCCATTCCCCCCACTGCAAGCGTCGCCCATGGACCGTCTCGACAACCTGCCCGGTAAAAACGTTATGGCGATCCAGCAGCCTAGCGACAAGCGGCGAAGCGGGCCGTCGAAACAGCGCTTCAGGCGTGCCCTGCTGCAGGCTTACCCCGTTATGCAACACGCAGATTTGATCAGCGAGCGCGGTGGCTTCTTCCAAGTCGTGGGTGACGAGAATAATGGGGATAGAAATTTGCTGGCGCAGTAGCGCCAGCTCGCGCTGCAAGCGGCGGCGAGTCACCTGATCCACCGCAGAGAACGGCTCATCCAGCAGCAGCGCTTGGGGTTCTCTGGCCAAGGCGCGAGCCAAGGCCACTCGCTGGCGCTGGCCGCCGGAAAGCTCGCTGGGGTAGCGCGCCTCTAAGCCTTCCAAGCGCACTTTAGTGAGCCACTGAACAGCCTGTTCACGCCTTTGAGCGCGGGGCAGGTGTCCTATGGCTAGCTGAACGTTCTGCAGCGCCGTTAGATGAGGGAACAGCGCATAATCCTGAAACACCATACCAATCTGGCGCGCTTGCGGCGGCAGTGAGTGGCGCTGGCCGCTTTGGGCCAGAAACCACTCCCTGCCCGCGCAGCTCACTCTGCCCTGCTGAGGCTGGTAAAGCCCGGCAATGGTGCGCAGCAAGGTAGTTTTACCACTTCCCGATGGCCCGACCAGCGCCAGCAGCTCCCCAGGGGCGCAGCGAAACGAGGCATTGAGCGGAATCGGGCCAGCCTGTTGGGCCGTCACTATCAGATCATCCACGTGACCACCTGCGCTTGCCAGCGAGCCCATAGACAAGGCCTAAGGTTGCCAGAGAAATGGCCAGCAAGAGGGCAGACATGCTCGCCGCGCCCTGCTCGTCAAAGGCCTGTACGCGGTCATAAATGGCAATAGAGAGCGTGCGGGTCTCGCCATCAATCGCACCGCCGACCAGCAAAATCACGCCAAACTCGCCCAGTGTGTGCGCAAAGGTTAGCGCTGCCGCCGACAAAATGCCCGGCCACACCAGCGGCAATTCAATACGCCACAGGGTTTGCCATGGGCTTAGCCCACTGCACCACGCAGCCTCACGCAGGTTCGCAGGCACATGCTCAAAGGCACGCTGAATCGGCTGAATAGCAAAGGGGAGATTGGCAATCAGAGAAGCCAACAAAATACCGCTAAAGGTAAAGTTGAGCCCGCCCCCTGTCAGCGCCGCCCAGGCACCGCCTAACGGCGCATCGCGGCCAAACTGCTGAAGCAGATAAAACCCCAGCACCGTAGGCGGTAGCACCAGCGGCAGCGCAATCAGCGCCTCACACAGCCCCTTGCCACGGAACTGTGCGGTCGCCAGCACGCGCCCCCACCAAATGCCTAGAGGTAATAAGAAGAGACAGGTAAACGCCGCGAGCCGCAGCGAGACAGAGAACGCCGACCAGTCCATTAATCGGTACTAAATCCGTAGGTTTCAAAAATCGCTTTCGCATCCGCCTGTTGCAGCCACTCGTAAAACGCGTGAGCCACTTCTCCAGCCTGCGGCGTTAACACCATGCGCTGGCGCAGCGGCGTATGCCACGTTTCAGGCATCAACACCGCCTCGCTGCGCTCAGCCAACGCAGGTGCCACCGCTAGCGAGTAAGCCACTAAGCCACCTCGCGCCTCGTCGGAAAGGGCAAACTGCATCGCCTGGGAGACATTCTCCCCTTGAACCCGCAGCGGTTCGCTGGCTTCCCACAGGCCCGCCTTTTGCAACACGTCTCGGGCGGCCATGCCGTAAGGGGCGTGTTCTGGGCTGGCAATGGCGATACGCAGCCGCTGCCCCTCTTCCCAGGCGGTAATGGCCTCCTGCACGCCGGCAAGCGGCGCTTGCTCACTGGGTACGGAGTAACGGCCAGCCGGCTGTACCCAGGCTAGCCGTCCTCGGGCGTAAATCACGCCCGCGTTATCCACGTAGCCCTCGTCGTAAAGCGCCTGAACGAACCCTTCATCTGCTGACAAAAACAGCTCGAAGGGCGCGCCTTGGGCGATTTGACGACGAAAGTTGCCGGAGGAGCCGAAGTTCAGCCGCAGCGTGTGCCCGGTCTGCTGGGTAAACTGGGCGGCGGCTTCCTCCAGGGCGAACTGCAGGCTAGACGCCGCCGCTACAATGGGCGCGCCCGCCATCACAGGCGCGCTTAACAGCCAACCGCATAGCAACAGCAGTAAGCGCATATGCTAGGCCTTTGCGCTGTCGGCGTGTTGCTCGGTAATAGCCATCACTTTCATGGTATTGGTACCACCGTGGGCGTTCATGTGATCGCCACGGGTCAAGATGACGTGATCACCCGGCTTGGCGACGCCCTGCTTCACCAACAGCGTAAGGGCTTGATCGTTAAGCTCGGTGGCGGTCATTTTCGAGGTATCGAAGGGAAGTGAGACCACGCCGCGGTACATGGCCATACGGCGCTGGGCAATCGGGTTGTGGGCCAAGCCGACGATGGGCAAGCCCGAGCGAATGCGCGAGGCAATCAGCGGCGTGTAACCAGAGGCAGTCATGCAGGCAATCGCGACCACGCCTTTCATGTGGTTTGCGGCATACATGGCCGAAAGGGCAATGGTTTCATCCGGGCGGGTAAAGCCTTCGTGGATACGGTGGCCCGACTCTTGGGCAACCCGCTCACGCTCGGCACCCAGACAAACACGCGCCATCGCTTCTACGGTTTCCAGCGGGTAGTCGCCCGCAGCGGTTTCCGCAGAGAGCATGACCGCATCGCTGCCATCCAGCACCGCGTTCGCCACGTCGAAAACTTCAGCGCGGGTGGGTAGCGGCGCGGAGATCATGCTCTCCATCATTTGGGTGGCGGTAATCACCGCGCGGTTAAGCGAACGGGCGCGCTTGATCATCCGCTTTTGCACGCCGACCAGCTTGGCATCGCCAATTTCCACGCCGAGGTCGCCACGGGCCACCATCACCGCTTCGGAGGCTTCGATAATGCCATCCAGCGTGGCGTCATCGGCCACGGCCTCGGCACGCTCCACTTTGGCAACGAGGCCAATTTCCTTGCCCTCTTCACCCAGCAGGCGGCGGGCTTCCAGCATATCCTCCGCTGAACGGGGAAAGGAAATAGCTAAATAATCAACGCCAATCTCGACGGCGGTTTTCAGATCGGCTCTATCTTTTTCTGTCAGCGCGGGGGCAGATAGCCCGCCGCCCTGCTTGTTAATGCCTTTATGATTAGAGAGCTTGCCACCCACCACCACCTCGGTGTGAACCTGCTTGCCCTCTACGCGGGTAACATCCAGCACCACGCGACCATCATCCAGCAGCAGGCGGTCGCCCGCGGTTACATCATCCGCCAGGGTTTTGTAATCGCAGCCGACGCCGTGGATATCACCAGCGTCGCTATCCATGGCCATATCCAGTACAAACGGCTGGCCCTCTTCTAAATAAACCGCCCCCTCTTTAAAGCGAGCAACGCGAATTTTGGGGCCTTGCAAATCGCCCAGCGCGGCCACACTGCGGCCTAGCTGAGCGGCGATTTCACGCACACGGGCAAGGCGGCGGCGATGGTCGTCCGCCGTGCCGTGGGAAAAGTTCAAGCGGACCACATCCACCCCCGCCTTCAACATGGCTTCCAGTACGCCTTCACGGTCACTGGCGGGGCCGAGGGTCGCGACAATTTTGGTACGACGAAGGGGGATATGGGTGTTTGCGCTCATAAATGTCCTAACCGTTCATAGAGTAGAGTGTCAGCTTATCAGCATAACCCAACCAAGATGACACTCGCATGCACTTGCGGTGGGCTATTCCGCTAAAGTGACGGTAACAGCCAGGGGATATTCTTCACAGTTATTGCCATCCCCACCGCGATCCACCACTAGAAACTCCCCTTCGCGCTCCAACACCGACTGAATCGCGTGCCAAGTACCGGCGCGGTAGTTCACCCCTTGGCGGCCGTCGGTGACAAACGCCTGCACCTCGTTTGGCGCAATGGTGTCGCCAGGCGGTGCCACCACCACGATAAAGCGCTCCTGATGCAGCGGCATAAACGCCTGACTGCCCTGGGGGTGGCGCTCTAAAAACGTGAGATTGAGCGGCAGCGTCACTGGCTGGCTGACAAAAATATTGATCAGCGTTCGAGCGTTGTCGCCGAGGGTTTCTACCCTGGCGAGGTCGTGATGGCGCTGGGTGCGCCCGGCGTTAATCGGGAACGATGCGGAGGTGCGGGCATCGATGACGTCTCCAAAGGGCGCAAACGCCTCCGCCGTCAGCGGTTTTGCCGTCAGATTTAACATAGCATCATCCTAACGAGTATTAGTTATGGTGGGCTTCCCAACTCAGATTTTGAGCGCCGCATGGCGGTTAACGTCTTTGTACAACAGGTAGCGGAACGGGCCAGGGCCACCGGCGTAGCACGCCTGAGGGCAGAAGGCGCGTAGCCACATAAAGTCGCCCGCTTCCACTTCGACCCATTGCTGGTTCAAGTGATACACCGCTTTGCCTTCAAGTACGTAGAGGCCATGCTCCATCACGTGGGTTTCATCAAACGGAATCACGCCGCCCGGCTGAAAGGTAACGATATTGACGTGCATATCGTGGCGCACGTCGTTAGGGTCGACAAAACGCGTCGTGGCCCAGCGGCCTTCGGTGCCCGGCATTTCGATCGGTGCAATCTCCTGCTCATTGGTCACGAAGGCTTTGGGCACTTCCAGACCTTCTACATACTCGTAGGCTTTGCGCACCCAGTGGAAACGCACCGGCTCGCGGGTTTCATTGCGCACCTGCCAGTGGCTGCCAGGTGGAATAAACGCGTAGCCACCCGGCCCCATCGTATGGCGCTCGCCCGCTAAAGTGAGCGTTAACTCACCCTCCACAATAAACAACACGCCTTCCGCTTGGGGGTCTAGCTCAGGCTTATCGCTACCGCCCTCGGACTGCACTTCCATGATGTACTGGGAGAAGGTTTCCGCAAATCCCGACAGCGGCCGCGCCAGCACCCACAACCGAGTGCCCTCCCAAAACGGCAGGTTGCTGGTCACGATGTCGCGCATCACGCCTTTGGGAATCAGTGCATAGGCTTCGGTAAAGACCGCACGGTCAGCGGTGAGTTGGGTTTGCGGCGGGTGACCACCGGAGGGGGCGTAGTAAGTCGTTTTATTCATTATGATGCTGCCTTTTAACGAGTCGGTGCCGGATGATGCTCCGCCCAGTGGCGGGCGATATCCACCCGGCGTGCTACCCACACTCGGTCGTGGGCTTCAATATGGTCTAAGAAGCGCTGCAGTGCGCGGAAGCGCCCCGGGCGGCCCAACAAACGGCAGTGCATACCAATTGAGAGCATCTTCGGCGCTTCTTCCCCTTCGGCGTACAGTACATCAAAGGCGTCGCGCAGGTAGGTAAAGAAGTGGTCCGCCGTATTGAAACCTTGCGGAGCAGCAAAGCGCATGTCGTTGGTATCTAAGGTGTAAGGCACGATCAGGTGGTTATGCTCAGCCCCCTGGCTATCGCTCACCTTGGTCCAGAACGGTAGGTCGTCGCCGTAGTAATCGCTGTCGTAAAGGAAACCACCTTCGTCCAGAATTAAACGGCGCGTATTGGGGCTGTCGCGCCTGTGTACCAACCTTCAGGCTTTTCACCATACAAACGCTGGAAGATCTCCATGGCCTTTTGCAGATGTTCGCGCTCGACATGCTCAGGAGTTTCTTGGTAGTGAATCCAACGGTAGCCGTGGCACGCCACTTCATGGCCAAGCTCTTTAAACGCCTGGGCCACGTCCGGGTGGCGCTCTAGCGCCATCGCTACCCCAAATACGGTGAGCGGCAACCCACGACGCTCGAACTCGCGCAGAATACGCCACACGCCAGCGCGGGAGCCGTACTCGTAGATGGATTCCATGCTCAGGTGGCGGTCTGGGTAGCTGGCCGCACCGATAATCTCGGACAAAAACTGCTCCGAGCCTGAATCCCCATGCAGCACGCAGTTCTCGCCGCCCTCCTCATAATTAAGCACAAATTGAACGGCGATCTTGGCCTTGCCTGGCCAGTTAGCGTGGGGCGGCGTGCGGCCATAGCCGATTAAATCGCGAGGGTAATGAGAGGTCATGGACAGGCTCCTTAACAAAGGCAGAGCGTTTTAGTTTGTATACAAAATAGCCATTTTGAACGGCCATCGCAATTCAACGCAGGGCTAATTAATTGAGATGACGACGCTTTTCGGCTCAACAGCACACTAACCCTTTGAAACCTGAACACTTGATCAACTCTACGAGCGCTAAACCGTTGCATGAAAGGGCTTGCGCATCGCAGAAAAGCGCCCTATTTTCGTATACAAGATAGAAAATATTGTTCACATGCGAGTATCACCCCGTGCATATACGCTTGATTAACCCTAATACCACGGCTGCCATGACGGCGACAATTCGACAAGCAGCCGAACAGTTAGCGGCCCCATCGACCACGGTGAGCGCCACTCAACCCGACGCTGGCCCGGTCTCTATCGAGAGCCACTTCGATGAAGCAGTGAGCGCGGTGGGCGTGGCCGAAGAGGTGCTGAAAGGCGAGCGCGAGGGCAATATTGATGCCTACGTAGTGGCCTGCTTTGGTGACCCCGGCTTGCTGGCTGCCCGCGAGCTGACCCGCGCCCCAGTGATTGGCATTGCCGAAGCCGCTTTTCACATGGCCACCTTGATTAGCACGCGCTTCTCGATTGTGACCACGCTAGGCCGTACCGGTATTATTGCCGAGCACCTTCTTGAGCAGTACGGCTTTAGCCACCACTGCCGCCGCATTCGCGCCGCTGAAATTCCGGTGCTGGATTTGGAAGACCACCCTGACGCCGCCTTTAGCCGCATTGTGCAAGAGTGCTGCCGTGCCCGCGATGAGGATGGCATCGGCGCGATTGTGCTGGGCTGCGGCGGGATGGCGAACCTCACCCACGCCATTAGCCGCGAAGTTGGCCTGCCCGTGGTGGAAGGGGTAAGCGCGGCGCTGAAGCTTGCCGAATCGCTGGTGGGGCTGGGCTTACATACCAGCAAATACGGCGATTTAGACTACCCTCGCCCAAAACCCTTTACCGGCAAGTTCGCGGATTTATCCAACCTAACCCTGCCACCCACACGCTAAAAAATCACGCACCATAAAACTATAACAACCGTACGAATACCGCCATTAGCACGCCACGCCGCAAGCGTCTCTTGGGCAGAGTCTGCCCAGGTTACCAATAACATCGATAATCTTGCGAGGACGGTAACATGAGCACTTCAACCTCTGCTCTTACCTCAGATGAACTACCGGGAGCGGCTAGCCCCGCCACCGCCAAAGCCGTTGGGGCGGAAAGCTTAGCTCCGCAAAGTACCCGCATTATGGGGCGCACTTCCTACTTTTTAGCCTGGTTTGGGGGGTGTGTCTCTATCGGCACCTTCGCCATGGGCTCAAGCGTGGTGGGCACGCTCAACCTGCTTCAAGCCACCCTGGCCATCGCCATTGGCTGCTTTGTGATTGGCGTGGCGCTCGCCATTAACGGGGCTGCTGGCTACAAATACGGCATCCCGTTTATGGTGCAGGCACGCAGTGCATTCGGTTTTACCGGCACGCGTATTCCCGGTTTGGTGCGCGCCGTTCCTGCCATCGTCTGGTACGGTTTTCAAAGCTGGATTGGCGCAGGTGCCCTCAACATGGTGTCGGCGACACTGTTTGGCTTCGACAACCTGATCTTCTACTTCATTGCTTTCCAGTGTTTGCAGATTGGCCTTTCGGTACTCGGCTTTCAGGGCATTAAGTGGCTGGAAAATATCGGCAGCGCCTTTATTCTCTGCTCGCTGATGTACATGTTCTACGCCACGGTGCAGCGCTACGGTGACGAGCTTTCCACCAGCCTGCTGACCATGGAAGGCTCTTGGGGGATGCCCTTCTGGAGCGCCACCATGCTGTTTTTGGGCATCTACAGCACCATGATGCTGAATGTGAGCGATTACTCCCGTGAGCATAAAAAAGGCACCGGCCAAGGGCTATTAACCACTATTTACGCCATGTCGATTCTGCCCTGCACGCTGTTTATGGGCCTGATTGGCTACATGGTGTCGCAAGCCACTGGCACCGCAGACCCCATCCAGGTGTTCGCCAACGCGGTAGATAACACGCCGCTACTAATGATCACCCTGCTGTTTATCGCCTTCGCCCAGGTAACCACCAACGTGCTGAACAACGTGGTGCCGCCCACCTACGTGCTGATGGACGTGTTCAAACTCAAGTTCCCCGTCGCAACGGTGATTGTGGGTCTGCTGGCCTTCGCCACTTTCCCCTGGAAGCTGGTGCAGCCGGAATCGGCCGCAGGGTTGCAGCTCTTTGTACAAACCTACTCCGCGTTCCTTGGCCCCATCTTCGCCATTCTGGTGGTGGACTACTACGTGATTCGCCGCCGCACGCTGGATATCGGCAAGCTCTACGATGAAAACGGCCCGTACCAAGGCATTAACAACGCCGCACTGATTGCCACGGCGGTGGGGATTATCGCAGCGCTCTCGTTCTCGGCGGTCTCTTGGTACGCCAGCCTAATCCCTGCTGGACTGACCTACTACCTGTTGATGAAACACTGGCCCGCCTGCCAGCGCTTCACCCAGTAATTGTCTTGCCAGCGCCTGTCACCTCCGTGTGGCAGGCGACCATTTTCGGATAACGAGTTTTCGCAATGAACAAACAGCCAAGCCAAAGCGACCTGAATATCCAGCAGATTGATCCAACGCTCTATAACGAAGACCTCGCCCCACTAAAGCCAGAGCACCGCACCTGGGGCGCTTTTGAGATTTTTAACGTCTGGTCCAACGACATTCAAAGCCTGTTTGGCTACACCCTAGCAGCTTCGCTGTTTCTCTCTTATGGCCTTAACGGCTGGGCTGTGATGGCCGCGATTATTCTAGCCGGGATTATCGTCATGTTTCTGGTCAACCTGACCGGCAAGCCCAGCGTGAAATACGGCATTCCCTTCCCGGTCATGGTACGCGCCAGCATGGGCGCACGAGGGGCCAACCTGCCCGCCATGCTGCGCGCCATCGTGGGTATTTTTTGGTACGGCGTGCAGACCTACTTCGCCTCCACCGCCGTGGCCCTGCTGATCACCGCGCTGTTTGGCGTGGGCAACGGGGGTACGTTCCTCGGTCTTTCAGGGGTGGCGTGGCTCTCCTTCGTCATCGTGTGGCTGTTTCAGATCGCGATTTTTTGGCAGGGCATTGAGCGCATCAAACACTTCCTGAACTGGGCAGGCCCACTGGTCTATGTGGTAATGGTGGTGTTGATGATCGTGGTATGGGTACAAGCCGGTAGCGAGCTGCTCCCCGCCATTAGCACCATCTTTAGCGGCAGCGATGAGCAGGGCGGCCTGGGTGCGTTTCTCGCCATTGTGGGTACGATGGTGGCCTACTTCGCCGCAGTGGTGATCAACTTCGGCGACTTTACCCGGTTTGTAAAAACCGAACGCCAGATGAAGCTGGGCAACCTGCTGGGCCTGCCCTTGAACGTGGCGTTCTTCTCGTTTATTGCGCTGATTATCACCGCCGGCACGCTGGTACTGTTTGGCGAAGCGCTAACCAACCCGGCGGATATCGTGGAACGCGTCGATTCGCTGCCGCTGACCATTGTGGCTGCTCTCACCTTCTTTGCCGCTACGGTGGGTATCAACCTCGTTGCTAACTTCATTCCCCCCGCCTACGACTTAGCCAACCTATTCCCCAGCAAAATCAGCTTCAAAATGGGCGGCCTGATTACCGCCGTGATTGCCTTCTTCGTGGGTGCGCTGTGGATCTCGGTGATCAGCCAAATTGGCGTGCCGGGCTTTGTGAATGCGTTGGGCGCTATCGTCGCGCCGTTCTACGGCATCATCGTGGTGGACTACTACCTGATCAAACGCCAGCACCTCAACATGCAGGAGCTATTCTCCTCAGCCCCCAGCAGCGTCTACTACTACGTCAACGGCTGGAACACCCGCGCCCTCATCGCCTTTGGCGTGGCGGCAATGTTCTCGCTCTCTACCATATTGGTACCGGCTTTAGCCAGCTTAGGCGGCTATGGCTGGCTGATCGGCGCTGGCTTGGGTGGGGTGTTCTATTACGGGCTGATGAAGCGGTTTAAGGCAGCGCCCGTGATGGCTGAGCAAAAAGCGCACTAAGCCATGAAGTGATGGCTCATAGCAAAACGTGGTAACCACTAAAAGCGCCACCGGATGAGCTCCGGTGCGCTTTTACGTTAATCCAAAAAAAACTGCCTAACCGCCATTACAGTTGAGCAGATGCGTCGTCGCTAAACACCAAAAATCTGCTGCAGATCCGGTACATTCTCTTCCTCTTCAACCATGGAGAGCGAGGCTTCGATGGCTTTGAGGTGGCGGCTCATAAAGGCTTTGGCGCGTTCGCCGTTGCCGGTTTCCAGGTAGCCAATCAGGTCGTCGTGGTCGTGGGATTCGCAGCCTAGGTGGCCACGATGGCCGTAAACGGCGAGGATCAGTGATGAGCGGGAGCAGAGGCGCTCGACGAATTCTGCCAGGGTGGCATTGCCGGAGAGTTGGGCTAAGCGCACGTGAAAATCCGCCGAGAGACGAATCGCCACGCTCTGCTGACCGCTGCGTAGGGCTTGACGTTCTTGGCGGGCCATCTCGCGAAGCTCCGCCGCCGCTGCGGCGTTCATTCGCCTGGCCACATCGGGCATGAGGCCACACTCGATCAACTGGCGGGCATCGAACACGTCTTTCGCTTCATCGGCGGTGGGGCGCGTCACGCTAGCCCCACGACGCGGGGTCAAGGTAACAAGCTGCTCCAGCGCCAGCCGCTGAAGGATCTTACGAATCCCCGTGCGGCTAATACCGAATACTTCCGCTAGCGCATCTTCACGCAGCCGAGCGCCGGGCTTAAGGCGCTGCTCCACAATCGCATCGCTCACCGCCCGGTAAATCGCTTCGTGGCGCTCATCGCCCTCTTTGTCAGAAGGCCTCCGCTTTAACGCCGCCTGCGCATCACTCATAGTGTCTCCTGTCTGCGACTCTGATTACTCCTCCCAGGCCGCAATGATATCGCGCTCTTCGTCACTCATGTTGGTGATATTACCAAGCGGCATGTAGCGACTGCCAACGACCTGTTGGATTTGCGCTTTGTGACCAAGAATATCGTCCCAGCTATCAAAGGCATAGCCTGCAGGCGGCGCGGAGAAACCGGCATGTTCAGGGTTGCGGGCATGGCACTGGGTACAGTGTTGCTCGATGAGTCCAGATATTTGCGCTTGCGTGGGCGCACCGCCAGCGCCTTCCACAGCGGCACGTGGGCTGGGCGCTGCCACCCAGAACGCGAGCAAAATCAGCCCAACGCCTACTGCAGGGTAGGCAGGCTGAATGTTACCGGCATGCATCAGTACAAAGAACTGACGAATCAGCGCTCCGGCAAAGATAAACAGCACCATTACCACCCAAGAGAGCTCGTGGGCGTAGATAAATGAGTAGTGATTACTCACCATCAGCAGCACCACGGGGAGCGTGAAGTAGGTGTTGTGCACCGAACGCTGCTTGCCGCGCTTGCCGTCTAGTGGGTTGGGAGCCTCGCCCGCCTTCATGGCTTTCACCATGCGGCGCTGGCCAGGAATAATCCAGAAGAAGACGTTGGCCGACATCGCCGTGGCCATTACCGCGCCGGTGAGCAGAAATGCCGCCCGCCCGGTAAACATCTGGGTGCTTAAGTAGGCCACCACCACCATCATCACCGCTACGGCAATACTCAGCAGTCCATCGCGCTCCATGTTGGGGCTGATGCGCTTACATAGCTCGTTATAAACCACCCAGCCGCCTAGCAGGAACCCAAGCGCCAGCAGGTTCGCCTGCCAACCGGTAAGGTTAGCCGCCCAGGCCCAGTTACTGTCCGGATTCACTAAGTAGAAACCGGGGTTCACCATGTAGAGAATGACGAACAGCGCGAAACCCGATAGCCACGTCGTATAGGCTTTCCAGAACGACCAGTGCAGGTCGTTGGGCAGCTTGGCCGGGGCCGTGGCATATTTCTGGTTATGATAGAAACCGCCACCATGTACAGCCCACATCTCGCCAAAAACACCCTTTTCACGATCTTCAGCGGCTTTGGGAGTGCGCAGGCCGTTATCCAGCATCACGAAGTAGATCGACTCGCCGATCCATGCAATCGCTGCGATCACGTGTAACCAGCGCAGCAGTAGATTCACAAACTCGATGATATACGCTTGCATGCCTAGTCCTCTTAGCTACCACGGTAAGTGGAGTAGCCGTAGGGCGAAAGCAGCAACGGTACATGATAGTGCTGGCTTGCATCGGCCACGCCGAAGCGCAGCGGAATAACGTCTAAAAAGCGCGGTTCAGCGGCTTCTACCCCTTGAGCGCGCAGATAGTCTCCAGCGTGGAACACAAGCTCATACTCGCCTGGCGTTAGCGCATCGCCTTTTAAAATGGGGGCATCGCAGCGGCCATCGCTATTAGTGACGGTGGTGCCTAAATGCTCGCGGCTGCCGTCCGCTAGCCGAAAAACCTCAATGGTAATGCCTTGGCCGGGCTGTCCTTTGGCGGTATCCAGCACGTGGGTAGTTAAGCGTCCCATCGTCACTCCTTACATTGGCGGGGTTGTTGGTGTTATGGATGGAGGGTATGTGTAGAGCTTGACCTATTGGTCAAAGAGTACCGTTGATGCTATTTATTGTATACAGCATTTCCCTTTTCGCACGCCTGGAGAGTTTTTGTGCCGACCGCTACCCCACTCACGCTATTCCCTGCCCCCAGCCAGTGCAGCCTGGAAGACTTCGTTTCCCACTATGGCGATGTGTATGAGCACTCGCCCTGGGTGGCAGAGGCTGCTTGGCAGCAGGGCTTGCGTCCAGAACATGACACCCCTGACGCACTGGCCGAACTGATGGGTTTGATGCTGCGACAGGCAACGCCCGAGCAGCAGATTGCCGTTATTCGGGCCCACCCCGATCTAGCGGGTAAGGCCGCACTGGCGGGAGAATTGACGCACGACTCCACCAGCGAGCAGGCAGGCGCAGGGCTCGACCAGTGCTCGCCCGAGGAATTTGCCCACTTTGAGCAGCTCAACGCGGCCTATAAAGAGAAATTTGGCTTTCCATTCGTCATTGCGGTGAAAGGGCTGAACCGCTACGACATCCTCGCGGCATTCGAAGAGCGTTTGGAGAACGGCTTGGCCCAAGAGCGTGAAACCGCGATTCAACAAATTATTCGTATTGCACGCTTCCGGCTTCGGGCCCGTGCTGACGAAGCATCACGGTAATCTTTGCGTCATCTCGACAAAAATGCCGCGCCCAGATTCGGTTCTGGGCGCGGCATTTTTTCACTCAAGCGGGATAATTACTGCTTGGCAGTCTCTACCGCTTTCTTGGTCGTTTCTTCGGCCATTTTCTGGCTGTCTTGCATGAAGCCCTGGCTGATAGAAGTGACTTTTTCAGAGTCGCCTTTCATGCGCTCCATCAGATCGGCAGCAGTTTTTTGCTGGCTCTCCATCGCTTTTTTTGAAGCTGTCCGCGTCTTTTACGTCTAACCACGTGCGCGCTTGGGCAATGGTCATGTCGGAGTAGGCACGGGCTGCATCCATCTGCGCGCCGACCAGCTGCTCGTAGTAGTTCAGTGCCGCCAACGTGTAGGAACGCATGGGGGACACGAATACCGACTCGAACTGCTGACTGGTTTTCTCTGCGGCCTTGTTCATCACGCAATCTCCTTGAGTGAGCTAGCGATTCGACCCGCGCCGAGGCAGGCCGGTAGTGGGCGTTTGCCGTTGCTACCCACAAAGCTAGCAGCGCTTTTTGTGCAGCGCAACATGATTTTTCAACATGCTGCGCTTGCCACACTTTCGCCCACTCAAAGGCCAGAAAAAGCCGTTGGATTAACGGTTGCCAAACAGATGTTTACGAGCTTCATCATCCATCGTGATACCCACTTGGGGATTGATATCTTCCACTAGCGCGTAGGCTTTACGCACCGCCGGGCGTTGCGATACCTCTTCGAACCAGCGTTCAAGATCGGGGAACTCTTCCAAGGTTTGACGCTGCTTCTCCCAGGGCACAATCCAGGGGTAGATCGCCATATCCGCAATGGAGTAGCGGTCGCCGCCAACATAATGCTGCTGAGAGAGTCGTTGATCCAGCACGCTGTAGAGCCGGTTGGTCTCGCGTATATAGCGCTCTATGGCGTACTCAATTTTCTGCGGTGCGTAGTGGCAAAAGTGATGGTTCTGGCCCGCCATAGGGCCAAGCCCACCCACCTGCCAGTGCAGCCACTGCAGTACTACATAGCGTTCTCGCCCTTCTGCTGGCAGAAATTGCCCTGTCTTATCGGCGAGATATTCAAGAATCGCACCTGATTCAAACAGCGCCATCGGCTGGCCGCCGTCTTGGGGGGAGTGGTCAACAATGGCGGGAATGCGGTTATTAGGAGCAATGGTTAGAAACTCAGGGTCAAACTGCTCGCCGCGGCCAATGTTAACGGGCTTAACACGGTAAGCCAGCTTTGCCTCTTCAAGCATGATGGAGATTTTATGGCCATTCGGGGTTGTCCAGTAATACAGGTCAATCATTGCCATCTCCTTTCACACTAACGGACTACGCCGTTAGTGTTGCCTGTGGGTGTTAGGCGGCCATGGCCGCCTTACCTGTTATAGATCACGAATCGTCATGGCTTGGCCAGCGGCTGCATCATGCACCTCTAGCATACGCGCAAACCACGCTGCTACAGGGTCACTTTCTTCCACGAGCGGCTCGGTAGAAACGGTATAGGCCCACATCATGCTGCCAAACAGCAAGTAATCCGCACCGCTGGGCGTTTCACCATCCAAAAATAGGCTCTCTTTCAGTTGAGCGCTTACCGGTACTAGTGCCTGTTTAAGCTGCTGACGCCCCTGCTCCGGATTGCTGACGGCTTCTAAGGTAGCGCCAAAACGCGCCTCCCGGGTTTTACGGAAGTAAGCGCGGTCATCAGGGTGAATCGCCTCTAGGAGATCTAACACCACAATCTTGAACAGCGCAGGCGTAATGCTTCGCTCTACCAGCTGTTTAAAAAACATCACGCGCTGAAGGCTTACACCCTCGCCCAGCACCGGGGCTTCGGGGTAGGCGCGGTCCAGATAGCGCATGATCTCGAAGCTATCGGTCACTACCGTGTCGCCATCGGTCAACACGGGTACTTTGTCGTAGTTGGCAAACGCCAGCGCCTCTTTTTCTTGGAAACGCCAGGCTACTGTTGTGTAGTCCAACCCTTTATGGGCAAGCGCCATACGTACCCGCCAGCAATAAGGCGAAAAGCGTAGGCGCTCATCACGGCCACACAGGTCATAAAGTGTTATTGCCATATTGTTAGTTCTCCTTTTTACAGGGGTCAATCCGCCACCTACAGTGAGTCTAAGTGGTTAGCGACACAAGCGACGTTAGTAACCCACCGCGCGAAGGCCTGCTGCACTGTCTATTAGTCTAATGACTGTTGCTGTATTAACACTCTGATGAAATATTTAAAACACCTTAAAAACAACACGTTAAATTAAAACGACCGCTTAAATCATGCTCAAAACGGTCCACATCAACTGGTAAGACCAATTTTCCAATGTAGTCATTCTGCCCACCTAACCGTATCTTTCACGCTGACCCAGCTATCATTGAAATGACAAGTTGGCTACTGCGGAGCATACCAAATCAATAACAAGGGGCCGTTCCTCCCATGAATGAAACTATACTCGCTCTTCTGGCATTTCTGCCGCTGTTGCTCGCCGGGATTTTGCTCATAGGCTTTAAAATTCCTGCCAAAATAGCGATGCCGATTGTCTTCCTTACGGCAGCCATTATTGGTCTGACCGCATGGGATATGTCGTTTAGCCGCGTAGCGGCATCCACTGTACAGGGCCTCATCCAAACTGCTGGCCTGCTGTGGATTATCTTCGGCGCTATCTTGCTGCTCAACACGCTAAAGCACTCGGGCGGTATTACTGCCATTCGTAACGGCTTTTCGGGCATTAGCCCAGACCGTCGCGTACAGGCGCTGATTGTTGCTTGGCTGTTTGGCTGCTTCATCGAAGGCGCGTCCGGTTTCGGTACGCCTGCTGCCGTGGCAGCGCCACTAATGGTAGCGCTGGGCTTCCCGGCTCTGGCGGCGGTGGTCGTGGGCATGATGATCCAATCCACGCCAGTGTCGTTTGGCGCCGTGGGTACGCCTGTTGTGGTGGGTGTAGGTAGCGGCTTAAACCGTGCCGACATTACCGCGCAGCTAGAAGCGAACGGCTCTACTTGGGACGTGTTTTTCCAGCAGGTGACCAGTTCGGTGGCGATCACCCACGGTATCGTGGGTATTTTGATGCCGCTAATCCTCGTACTGGTAATGGTGCGCTTCTTCGGCGCCAACCGCTCTTGGAAAGAGGGGCTCTCGATTGCACCATTCGCCATCTTCACGGGTGTCTCTTTCGTGGTGCCTTACATGCTGGTGGGCGTGCTGCTTGGGCCGGAATTCCCGTCCATGATTGGCGCGATGGTGGGCTTAGCGATTGTGGTGCCTGCTGCACGTAAAGGCTTCCTGCTGCCCAAAGATACCTGGGACTTCCCAGAATCGACCGCTTGGCCGGATGAGTGGATCGGCAACCTGCAAATCAAGCTTGACGATGTGGCCGGTAAAGCACCGATGTCGACCTTTAAAGGTTGGGTGCCTTACGTACTGCTCGCTCTGTTCCTGGTAGCCTCACGCACCATCGAGCCGCTCAAAGCTGCGTTAACCTCCATCAACCTGAACTGGGCCAATATCTTTGGCGAAGCAGGCGTGAGCGGTGGCATCCAGCCTCTCTACCTGCCCGGCGGTATCATCCTAGCGGTCGTGCTGGTGACTTACTTCCTGCACCGCATGAACCCGCGCCAGCTAAGCGCTGCAGTATCCGAGTCGACCAAAACCATTTTTGGTGCGGGCTTCGTCCTGATCTTCACTGTGCCGATGGTACGTATCCTGATCAACTCCGGCGTCAACGGCGCGGATCTGGTCTCGATGCCCGTCATGATGGCGCAAGCGGTGGCTAACGGTGTGGGCGGCATCTACCCGTTCTTTGCGCCTGCCGTTGGGGCGATGGGTGCCTTTATTGCAGGCTCCAACACGGTGTCTAACCTTATGTTGGCGGAGTTCCAGTTCAGCGTTGCCGAAACGCTGGGGCTGTCCACAGCCATGATGGTGGCACTGCAAGCCGTGGGTGCTGCCGCAGGTAACATGATCGCAATTCACAACGTCGTGGCGGCGTCGGCTACTGTTGGCCTACTCGGCCGCGAGGGCACCACCATTCGTAAAACGATCATCCCGACCATTTATTACCTAGTCTTTGCTGGCATTATCGCGCTGATCGCGTTTTATGTCCTTGGTGTTACTGACCCGTTGATGTAAAGGGCCTCTTTACCTCATTGGTCATCACCCGCTGGGTAGCCCTAGGGCTACCCAGCACTATATTAAAAAGATGTATTTTACCTGACCGACCACTCCTCAAGTACTTTATGAAAAACAATTCCAAAACCACTCATACGTTATGGAAGCATTTTCCATAAAGTGATTAGATAGCCATCTATCCTCCTCATCCATAGGAGTTAACATGAATATCCTTTTCGACGAGCGCCTCGATGGCGAGCTTGTCCACCGTGATAAAGCTGACGTACTCAGCGACCTGCAAGGCGCTGTCCCCTCTTTGACGCTATTGCATCGTGAGGAGGATTTACGTCCTTTCGAGTGCGATGGCCTCGCCGCCTATCGCGTGCTGCCCATGTTGGTGGCCCTGCCGGAAACGTTGGAACAGGTCGAGGGCCTGTTAAAGCGCTGCCATGCACTGGGCGTACCCGTGGTGACCCGGGGCGCAGGCACCGGCCTTTCCGGCGGCGCACTGCCGCTTGAGCAGGGCGTGCTGCTGGTTATGTCGCGGTTCAACCAAATTATTACCGTTGACCCCGACGCGCGCATTGCCCGCGTTCAGCCTGGGGTGCGCAACCTTGCCATTTCCGAGGCGGCCGCCCCTTACGGGCTCTACTACGCCCCCGACCCCTCCTCACAAATCGCCTGCTCGATTGGCGGCAACGTCGCCGAAAATGCGGGCGGTGTGCACTGCCTGAAGTACGGCCTCACCGTGCATAACGTCATGCGCGTGGATGTACTGACCATCGAAGGCGAGCACATGACGCTGGGTTCTGAAGCCCTGGATGCGCCCGGCTTTGATCTCTTGGCCCTGATGAACGGTTCAGAAGGCATGCTCGGAGTGGTCACGGAAATCACCGTGAAGCTGCTGCCCAAGCCGGAAACAGCCAAAGTGCTGATGGCCAGCTTCGATGATATCGAAAAAGCGGGCCGCGCGGTGGGCGACATCATTGCCGCAGGCATTATCCCCGGTGGCCTGGAAATGATGGATAAGCTCGCCATCAAAGCCGCCGAAGATTTCATCAAGGCAGGCTACCCCGTGGAAGCCGAAGCCATTCTGCTCTGTGAGCTGGATGGTGTGGAAGCCGACGTGGACGACGACTGCGAGACCGTGCGCCGCGTACTGGAAAAGGCCGGAGCCACTAACATTCAACAGGCGCGGGACGAAGCCGAGCGCGCCAAGTTCTGGGCCGGACGCAAGAATGCCTTCCCTGCCGTAGGCCGCATGTCACCGGACTACTACTGCATGGATGGCACCATTCCCCGCCGCGAGCTGCCGCGCGTGTTGAAAGGCATTGCCGCACTTTCAGAAGAGAGCGGCCTGCCCGTGGCCAACGTCTTCCACGCGGGTGACGGCAATATGCACCCGCTGATCCTGTTCGATGCCAACAAAGAGGGTCAGCTTGCCCTGGCGGAAGACGTAGGCGGCAAGATCCTGGAGCTGTGCGTGGCCGCCGGTGGCTCGATTACTGGCGAGCATGGCGTAGGTCGCGAAAAAATTAACCAGATGTGCAGCCAGTTCCAGCCCGATGAGCTGACGGTCTTCCACGCGTTGAAAGCGGCCTTCGACCCCAAACGGCTGCTCAACCCAGGGAAAAATATTCCCACCCTGGCGCGCTGTGCCGAATTTGGCGCGATGCATGTGCATAACAACGAGTTACCGCATCCAGAACTGCCACGCTTCTGATGCTATAAGGATCGACCATGACCGAACTAGCGATACACGCTGACCAGGATATCGCCAATGAGCTGTGCGAACAGGTTCGTAGCGCCTACCACGACCGCACCCCGCTACGCATTGTAGCGGGCAACACCCGGGCCTTTTATGGCCGCCCGGTGGAAGGCACGGAACTCAATGTCGCAGCGCATAGCGGCATCGTCTCTTACGACCCTATCGAACTCGTCGTCACGGTACGGGCAGGCACCCGCCTGAGCGCGCTGAACGCGGCACTGGCAGAAAAACATCAAATGCTGCCTTTCGAGCCGCCCATTTTTGGCGACGCCAGCACCATTGGCGGCGCGGTGGCCACCGGCATGTCCGGCCCTCGCCGCCCTTGGGCAGGTGCCGCACGGGATTTCGTGCTGGGCACCCGGGTGATCACCCAGGAAGGCAAACTGCTGCGCTTTGGCGGCGAAGTCATGAAAAACGTGGCCGGCTATGACCTGTCCCGCATGATGGCAGGTGCCCAGGGCACGCTGGGCGTGCTGGCCGATATCTCGTTTAAGGTGCTGCCCATACCCACCGCCAGCCACAGCCTGCGCCTTGAAATGAGCTTGCAAGATGCCTTAGCGAAGCTCTCTGAGCTTGGCCGCCAGCCGCTGCCTATTACCGCTGCGGCATGGCACGCAGGTGAGCTGTTTATTCGGCTGGAAGGCGGTGAAAGCTCCGTCAAGGCCACGAAAGAGCGCCTGGGCGGTGAAGCGCTCTCTGCGGATTTCTGGCAACAGCTGCGTGACCAGCAGCATGGCTTTTTCAGCCTCAACGAAGGGCAAGCACTGTGGCGCCTCTCGCTACCGCCCCATACCCCAGCGCTAGAGCTCGCCGTTGATGAAAGCGATATCTTCTATGATTGGGGCGGCAGCCAGCGCTGGGTGAAAACCGCACTACTCGCAGACACGCTGCGCGATGAATGCCAGAAGGCCGGTGGCCACGCTACCTGCTACACCCCGCATGCCCAAGGGGGCGCGGAGTCACCGTTTACTCCGCTGAATGCTGTGGTCGAGAAGTACCATCGCAACCTGAAGGCCGAGCTGGATGCCCACGGCATTTTCAACCCTGGTCGTCTTTATGCGGCATTTTAATCAGGAGAGCTGACATGCAGACGCACTTTACCGATGCCGACCGCCAAAAACCGCATATTCAGGAAGCCGAGCGCATTCTACGTACCTGTGTGCACTGTGGCTTTTGTAACGCCACCTGCCCCACTTACCAGTTGCTGGGCGATGAGCGAGACGGGCCTCGCGGGCGTATCTACTTGATGAAAGAGCTGCTGGAGAGCCGCGATGACGATGACCAAGTCACCGAAGAGACTCGCCTGCACCTAGACCGCTGTCTAACCTGCCGCAACTGCGAAACCACCTGCCCCTCCGGCGTGGAGTATCACAAGCTGCTGGATATTGGCCGTGCGGAAATCGACCGTCGTGTGCCGCGTTCAGCGGCAGAACGCGCTCAGCGCTATGCGCTGCGCAAAATGCTGGTCGACCCGAAACGCTTCAAAGCGCTGCTGGCCCTGGGGCAAACCTTCAAGCCTCTAGTGCCCGGCAAACTGCGTAGCAAAATGCCGCCCGCACCGGTCGATGCAGGCCAGCGACCCGACAGCCAGCGCCATGCCCGCAAGGTGCTGATCCTGGAAGGCTGCGTGCAGCCAGGCCTGTCGCCCAACACCAATGCAGCCACGGCGCGCCTGCTTGACCGTCTGGGCATTAGCGTCACACCGATTAGTGAAGCTGGCTGCTGTGGTGCTATCGACTTTCACCTCAATGCCCAAGAGGCGGGCCGCGAGCGGATGCGCGCCAATATTGATGCCTGGTGGCCGCAAATCGAGCAGGGCGCGGAAGCCATCGTGCAAACCGCCAGCGGCTGCGGCGCCTTCGTCAAAGAGTATGCCGACATGCTCAAGGACGACCCCGCCTACGCTGAAAAGGCCAAAAAAGTCAGTGCACTGGCAAAGGATATCGTCGAAATACTGCGCGACGAGCCGCTGGAAGCGCTGCAGCTTAAAGAGCACCAGCGTTTAGCGTTCCACTGCCCCTGCACGCTGCAGCACGCCCAGAAGCTCAACGGCGCAGTGGAAGGCGTGCTTAGCAAACTCGGCTTTGCACTCACGCCCGTGAAAGATGCCCACCTGTGCTGCGGCTCGGCGGGCACCTACTCGGTCACACAGCCAGAGCTCGCCACTCAGCTGCGCGATAACAAGCTGAATGCGCTAGAAGCAGGCAACCCTGAGGTGATTGTGACCGCCAACATCGGCTGTCAAACGCATCTGGCCAGTGCCAACCGCACGCCGGTACGCCACTGGGTAGAAGTCGTGGACGCTGCCCTGGTATAACCCTGAACACTCGCTGCGCTTTCACAACGTATTAACGGTTGGGCGCAGCGCTTTCATCCCTATGATAAGAAGGATCCTTTGATGCAAACCAAAGCTGTTTTAGGCCAAGCCGACGTTATCCAAGTACTCGACGCTGCACAGAAAGAAGCTGACAACAACAGCTGGCCGGTCACCATCGCCGTCACCGACGATGGCGGCCACCTGCTGGCACTGCGCCGTTTAGACGGTGCTGCCCCGTTCAGCGCCGATGTCGCTACCCAAAAAGCGCGTAGCGCGGCCCTGGGTCGTAAAGAGACCCAAGTGTTTGAAGAGATGATTAACGGTGGCCGCACGGCGTTTGTCTCTGCGCCGCTACAGGGTCTGCTATCTGGCGGCGTGCCGATCATCGTGGATGGCCAAGTCGTCGGCGCTGTTGGCATCTCTGGCGTTAAGCCAGATCAAGACGTGCAAATTGCCAAAGCAGGCGTCAGCGCGATCGCCTAACGCTTACCTAGTCAGTAACAAAAGCAAGTAACAGCAGCGTGCAGCGCATTGACTGCACGCTGCTTGTTAGCGTGTTATGTACACGCAATAAAAAAGCCCGAATCTATGATTCGGGCTTTTTTGGAATTTTTTCGGCTTTATCTTAATGACTGCCGACAAGTGCTTAATGGCGGACCGGACGAGACTCGAACTCGCGACCTCCGGCGTGACAGGCCGGCATTCTAACCGACTGAACTACCGGTCCACTGTAAGACACATAACCATTCAACAGACAATTTAAGCGGTTCAGAGGCGCATAAATGTGAAACTGAATGGTGGGTGGTACTGGGTTCGAACCAGTGACCCCCAGCTTGTAAGGCTGGTGCTCTCCCAACTGAGCTAACCACCCGGGATATTGAAAGCTTATCGCTTATCAATATAACTACTTATTAAGTTATCGTGGCGGACCGGACGAGACTCGAACTCGCGACCTCCGGCGTGACAGGCCGGCATTCTAACCGACTGAACTACCGGTCCGAATAGCGATAACTAGTTGCAGACTAAGATGATGATGGCGGACCGGACGAGACTCGAACTCGCGACCTCCGGCGTGACAGGCCGGCATTCTAACCAACTGAACTACCGGTCCGCATATACATCAGTTACTGCATCACGTTTCCAGGGCGCCAAATAAATGGTGGGTGGTACTGGGTTCGAACCAGTGACCCCCAGCTTGTAAGGCTGGTGCTCTCCCAACTGAGCTAACCACCCGCTGGTCACGTGGCGCTGCATTCTACAGAAGCCTGTTTGAATGTCAACACGTTGTGTTTAAATTTTTGATTTAAACCAGCGTACTGCACGTTCCCGCGGCAACCGCTTACTGAGCGCGGACGAAGGATGCCGCAACTATAGCTGCTTCGTCAATCAAAACCTGCTGATTTACTCCTGAACTTCGTCGCGGCTTAAAATCATGGTCGCCATCGGTTAGCCAATGAATGTGAAGAGAGTCAGGTAAAGCGTAGTCGGCTACCTCTTCACGAGAGCCAAACGGATCGCGCTCACCTTGCAGAATCAGCATAGGCATAGAGATGTCAGGAAAATGATCGGTGCGAAGGGAGTCGGGCTTTTTGGGTGGGTGAAACGGATAGCCTGCCGCAATGACACCTGCACAGCGATGCTGGCTGGCAAACAGCGATGCCACACGCCCGCCCATGGATTTACCCCCAACCCACAAAGGCGAACCACTGCATGACGACAGCAGGTCATACCAAGCGGCAAAGTGTTCCAGCGTTTTCTTGACGGGAGGCGGAGGCCGGCGCTTTGCTTCCTCGCTCATCTGCTGCATATAGGGGAAATCGATCGCCCACACTTGTAGCCTCTCGCTGGCCAGCATCGCGGCAAATTGCCGCATAAACTCGGATAGGTGGCCTGCCCCGGCGCCATGGGCTAGCAGAATTCGCCCCAGTTCGGGGATGCCCGAGACGCTCACCGGGCCA
The DNA here is from genome assembly GCF_001596805.1 of Halomonas sp. KX33721. Lineage (NCBI taxonomy): Bacteria > Pseudomonadati > Pseudomonadota > Gammaproteobacteria > Oceanospirillales > Halomonadaceae > Halomonas > Halomonas sp. KX33721. Next base: position 153,793 of record NZ_LVIA01000016.1, read on the forward strand.
ACCCCCTCCACGAGAAACCGCTGAACAGCGGGGCTGGCGGTGCGTTCACGCAACGCCTCTGGGGTGATGGCCTCAAACCCAAGATCAGCGTAATAGGACACTCAGCCCTCCTAATAATTCAACGTTACATCCATTGGCGTGTTCAGCTTAGGGCGCGGCTGCGATAGAATCTAGGCCGGATCTTGACCTGCATCATCAAGCGGGTGGCCGCATCCGTGCAAAATGCCACGGGTTACCCCCTAACCGCGTTCGATGGGAACATGAAATGAGCACAGCATTGGAACACCCGACCTACAATTACAAGGTGGTTCGGCAGTTCGCGATTATGACCGTTGTGTGGGGCATTGTAGGTATGGCGCTTGGCGTTATCCTTGCCTCCCAACTGGTCTGGCCGCAGCTGAACCTCGGCCTACCTTGGACTAGCTTCGGGCGTCTTCGTCCGTTACACACTAACGCCGTTATCTTCGCCTTCGGTGGCTCAGCGCTCTTTGCGACGTCGTATTACGTCGTTCAGCGTACCTGTCAGACACGCCTGTTCTCTGACAAGCTCGCAGCGTTCACCTTTTGGGGGTGGCAAGCGGTGATCCTGTCGGCGGTGGTCTCCCTGCCGCTGGGCTACACCACGACCAAAGAGTACGCAGAGCTCGAATGGCCGATCAACATCCTACTGGCGGTAGTGTGGATCAGCTATGCGATCGTTTTCTTAATGACGATTAAGAAACGCACCACGTCGCACATTTATGTGGCGAACTGGTTCTTTGCTGCGTTTATTCTGACCGTTGCCGTTCTGCACATTGTTAATAACGCCGCAATTCCCGTCACGCCTATGTACTCCACCTCGATTTACGCAGGTGCTGTCGACGCCATGGTGCAGTGGTGGTATGGCCATAATGCGGTCGGTTTCTTCTTGACCGCAGGTTTCTTGGGCATGATGTACTACTTCGTACCGAAGCAGGCAGAGCGCCCAATCTACTCCTACCGTCTGTCTATCGTACACTTCTGGGCGTTGATCATGATCTACATGTGGGCAGGTCCTCACCACCTGCACTACACCGCGCTGCCCAACTGGGCGCAGTCACTGGGTATGATTATGTCGATCATTCTGCTGGCACCTTCCTGGGGTGGCATGATCAACGGCATGATGACCCTGTCAGGCGCTTGGCATAAGCTGCGCACCGACCCAACGCTGCGCTTCCTGGTAGTAGCTCTGTCGTTCTACGGCATGTCGACCTTTGAAGGCCCGATGATGGCGATCAAGACCGTCAACGCGCTGTCGCACTACACCGACTGGACCATTGGGCACGTACACGCTGGCGCACTTGGCTGGGTAGCCATGATCACCATCGGCTCCATGTACCACCTGATCCCGCGGGTCTTCGGTCGCACCGAAATGTACTCCGTCAGCCTGATCGCCGTGCACTTCTGGCTGGCCACCATCGGCACCGTACTGTACATCGCTGCGATGTGGGTCAACGGCATCATGCAAGGCCTGATGTGGCGTGCAATCAATGCTGACGGCACGCTGATGTACACCTTCGTGGAGTCTGTTGAAGCCAGCGGCCCCGGCTACATTGTCCGCATGATTGGCGGCCTTTTCTGGGTAACCGGCATGCTGATTATGGCGTTCAACGTGTACATGACCGTGAAGCGTCGCGAAGCCATCGGCCTCACTGCGCCGCAAGCCGCTTAAACCGGGGAAGCTAAGACCAATGAAACACGAGATTGTTGAAAAGAACGTTGGCCTACTCGCCGTGTTGATCCTGGTTGTGATCAGCTTCGGTGGTTTGGCCGAAGTGGTACCGCTGTTCTTTCAAAAGCAGACTACCGAGCCAGTTGAGGGGCTACGCCCCTTAACCGCCCTGGAGCTTGAAGGGCGTGATATTTACCGTCGTGAAGGCTGTGTAGGCTGCCACTCCCAGATGGTGCGCCCCTTCCGCGCAGAAACCGAGCGCTACGGCCACTACAACGTAGCGGGCGAGCAGGTGTATGAGTACAACTTCTTGTGGGGCTCCAAGCGTACCGGGCCTGACTTGGCGCGTGTTGGTGGTCGTTACAGCGACGACTGGCACCGTGCACACCTGTACAATCCGCGCGACGTAGTGCCAGAGTCGATCATGCCAGCCTACCCCTGGCTGTTTGAGCGTACCCTCGACGGCGAAGCAACACCGGATAAAATGCGTACCCTGCGTCAGCTAGGCGTGCCCTATACCGATGAAGATATCGCCACTGCTACCGCTGACGTACGTGGCACCCAGGAAATCACTGCCCTGGTCGCCTACTTACAACAGTTAGGAACCGTGCTCGAGGGCACACGTTAAGTTATGGATACGGGAACTTTCCGCGGCCTTATCACGCTGATTTTGATCTTCGCTTTTATAGGCATCTTTTTTTGGGCCTACTCCAAGCGTCGCAAACCAGACTTTGACGAAGCGGCTAACCTGCCCTTTGCCGACGATGATGAGAAGCCGACCCGTGACAAGCATGCTTCGACAGAACACGAAGCGGATTCCCGCCACGACAGGGGAGATAAGAATAGATGAATAATTTATGGGGTGACTCCCTATCCAGCTTCTGGAGCGCCTGGATTATTGTCGTCACGCTGGGCACGATCGCTCTGAGCGTTTGGATTTTGTTAGCCAACCGCCGGACCGACAAAACCCCAGATGCTGATGGCAATATCGAAACCACTGGCCACGCGGCTGACGGCATTGAAGAGTATGACAACCCGCTTCCGCAGTGGTGGTTTAAGCTCTTTATCCTGACCGTCGTATTTGCCCTTGGCTATCTGGTGCTCTACCCAGGCCTGGGCAACTACGCAGGCATACTGGGCTGGTCCCAGGAGAGCCAGTGGGAAGAGGAAGTGGCCGACGCGGAAGACCGCTTCACGCCGATCTTTGCCCAGTACCAGGAAGTGCCGATTCCAGACCTCGCGCAGGATGCCGAAGCCATGCAGGTGGCAGAGCGTATCTTCTTGAACAACTGCGCCGTATGTCATGGCTCGAATGCCCAGGGCGGCTACGGCTTCCCCAACCTGACCGACGACGACTGGCTCTACGGCGGTGAACCGGAAAACATTCTGACCACGCTGAACAATGGCCGTAACGGTCTGATGCCGTCCTGGCAGCAGCTCGGTGAGAACAATATCGAAAACCTGACTCAGTACGTACTGTCGCTCTCCGGTGAAGAGCATGATGCAGAGCGTGCCGCCAGCGGTGAAAGCACCTTCCTGGCAGCGTGTGCGGCGTGTCACACCCCCAGCGGAACAGGCAATATCGCACTTGGTGCGCCTAACCTGACCGACGACGTGTGGCTCTACCTAGCACCCGGCCAGGGCGTTGACGACTCCATTCGCCAAACGCTGCGTAACGGTCGTAATGGCCACATGCCTGCCCAGGCAGCCTACATTGGTGAAGAGCGTGTTCACCTCGTGGCCGCTTACGTGTACAGCCTACGTTTCAACGACTAACCCCGTTGATAGGCGTTTAACGCCAGCGTGTACGAAGGGGTGCGGTTACATACCGCACCCTTTCTACATCCAGCATCCGCTCAGCCACCCGGCTATCCGTTACACTATTGTTTAGCAATGTGTGTATAGCGATTCGACATACAGCGACGCGATCTCCTTCACCAATGAAGGTTGCGTGAGCCAGGCTATCGTCCACTCCTGCCTATTGAGCTGCGATCACCGCCATGGAAAAAATACCTAGCCACGATATTACGCCGCCAACCGTTGGGCACCACACGCCGGGAGACACCACCACGCAAGAGATGTACGCCAAGCGGCGGCATATCTACGTGCGGGAGATCAAAGGGCTGTTTCAAAAGGTACGACGCAGCGCGAACTGGGCGCTAATGATGGGCTTCTTTTTGCTCCCCTGGCTGAACTGGGGCGACCGCCCTGCCGTGTGGTTTGATCTACCGGGCCGTGAATTCCACATTTTTTCGGCCACGTTCTACCCGCAGGAGTTCATCCTTCTCTCGTGGCTGCTGATCATTTGCGCCTTTGGGCTGTTTTTCATCACCGTGTTTGCGGGGCGTGTCTGGTGTGGCTACACCTGCCCGCAGAGCGTTTGGACATTTTTATTCATTTGGCTTGAGCACCGCATCGAAGGCTCGCGCAATCAGCGCATAAAGCTGGATAATCAGCCGATGACTGCCAACAAAGCCTGGCGCAAGGGGGCAAAACACGCTGCTTGGCTGCTGATTGCCCTGGCCACCGGCGTGACGTTCGTCGGCTACTTTACGCCGATTCGTGACCTGGTCCAGGAGCTTCCCACGCTAGAAGCCCATGGCTGGTCCTATTTTTGGGTAGGTTTCTTTTTAGTTTTTACCTACCTCAACGCCGGCTGGCTGCGTGAGCAGGTGTGCATTTACATGTGCCCCTATGCTCGCTTCCAGTCGGTGATGTTCGATCGCGATACGCTGATCGTTTCTTACGACGACGCCCGCGGCGAACCCCGCGGCCACCGCAAGAAATCGCTCAGCCATGCCGAGGTCCGAGAAGCGGGCCTGGGTGACTGTATCGACTGCGAGCTGTGTGTCCAGGTCTGCCCGACCGGCATCGATATCCGCGACGGGCTGCAGTACGAATGCATTACCTGCGCCGCCTGTATCGATGCCTGCGATAGCGTAATGGATAAAATGGGCTACCCCAGAGGACTTATTCGCTACACCACCGAGAACGCGCTGGAAGGCAAGAAAAGTCATATTCTTCGCCCGCGCTTGATTGGCTATTTCGTTGCTTTGGTGGTGATGATAGCGACTTTTGCCTGGGCAGTTAATGACCGTACGCCGATGAGCTTTGACGCTGAGCGCGAGCGTACTCAGCTCTACCAAATGACCCGTGACGGGCAGATCAGCAACGTCTACAGCCTGACTGTGCGCAACCTGGACTCCCAAGATCACACCTATGATATTAGCGCGGCAGGCTTACCTAATTTGCAGTTGGATAACACCTCGCTGCGTGTACCTGCGGGTGAATCACGCACTCAGGTGATTACCGTACTGGCCGACCCAGCGTCGTTAAGCGAGCCCAGCCACGCGATTACGTTTACGCTGCAGGCGCAGCAAGATGAGCAAATTCGCCAGACCCGCGAAACGCGGTTCTTGAGCGACATTAGGAGATAAATGCGTCATGTCAGACACCTCGATTCCGCCCTGGTACAAACAGTTTTGGCCGTGGTTTTTACTAGGGCTGCTGTTTTCGTCCATCCTATTTAGTACTGGCTTCGCCATCATGTCGATCAAGAGCTACGACGGCATGGTGGTCCAGGAGGATTACTACGAGCACGGTAAAGCTATTAACATGGTGCTGGCGAAGCAGGAGCGCGCGCGCGAACTCAATTTGAGCGCCGACCTGCGCATCGACCCACTGACTAGCGATATTGTGATCGACCTTGCTGGCGATGCTCGTCCGGATAAACTCTATTTGGACCTCATCTTCCCCACCGAAGATGACCGTGATCAATCCTTCGTACTAGAACACGTGCGCGAAGGCCGCTATATCACTCAGGGGCCGGATAATTTGCGCTACCGCTGGTACCTACAGATTCAGCCCGTGCAAGGCGATGACGCCGAGTGGCGCCTGATCGGCGAAGCCCGCTTCCCCAATGAAACGAGCGTTGCCCTTCTGCCCGGAGGGCGGTCAGAGAGCGAATGAGCACTAAAGCGCTAAGCTGCTACCACTGCGGCAGCCCGGTGCCCGACGGCGCACCGTGGCAAATCGTGGTGGACGACACGCCCCAGTCATTGTGTTGCCCCGGCTGTGAAGCCGTAGCACACGCCATCGTCGACGGCGGCTTAGAGAGCTACTACCGCTACCGTACCGAACTGCCCGAGCGCCCCGATGAGCGTCAAGCTGCAAAAGCGGATACTTGGTCGGTGTTTGACGATCCAGGGCTGCAGGCGCAGTTCGTTCACCCAGACGGCGATGAGGGCCACGTCAGGGCAACGCTGGCTGTAGAAGGGATTACCTGTGCCGCCTGCGCGTGGCTCATCGAGCACCGCTTGAACGCGCTTGAAGGCGTTGTCTCTAGCGCAGTCAACCTGACCCATCACCGCCTGCGGGTTTCCTGGGCCCCAAACGTAGTAAAGCTATCGCAGCTATTCGCTGAACTTGCCGCGATTGGTTACGATGCTCAGCCCTATGAACCCGACCAAGCCCAGACGCGGCTGCAGCATGAAGAGCGCATGAATGTGCGCCGCTTAATAGTGGCGGCGGTCGGGATGATGCAGGTCATGATGTTCTCCATCCCCATTTATGTGTCGGGGCCTGGGGAACTCAGTGAAGACTTCTTTGCGCTGTTTCACTGGCTCTCGTTCGCTCTGGCAACGCCGGTGGTGTTCTTTTCAGCGCAGCCATTCTTCCGTAACGCCCTGCGCGACCTAAAAACGGGCGTGCTAGGCATGGATGTGCCTGTTTCACTCGCCATTGGTGGGGCTTATTTCGCCAGTAGCTACGCGGTGCTGTTTAACGTGGGAGAGGTCTATTTTGACTCGGTCGCCATGTTCACCTTCTTCCTACTGTTTGGCCGCTACGTGGAAGGGCGCGCTAGGCGACGCAGCGGCCATAGCGGCAATGCGCTTAGTGGCGTACTACCGGTCTCTGCTACACGGCTGGAAGCTGACGGCAGCGAACGCATTCTGCCCGCTAGCGAGCTTGCCCCCGGCGACCGCGTACTTATCAAGCCCGGCCACGGCGTCCCCGCCGACGGTATTATCGAAGATGGCGAGTCTAGCCTGGACGAGTCGATGCTGACCGGCGAGTACCTGCCCGTCACCCGCCGTGTGGGCGAACAGGTGGTAGGTGGCAGCCAAAACATGGAGAATCCGCTCACGGTGCGGGTGACTCATGCAGGCCACCATGCACGCGTGGCGGGCATCGTCGATTTGACCGACCGCGCCTTTGCCAGCCGCCCGCGCTTGGCGCAAATGGCGGCGCGCATGGCGCACCTGTTCGTACTGCGCCTGCTGGTGGTCACTGCTTGCGTGACCGTGGCGTGGTGGTTTATCGACCCTTCCCGCATGCTTTGGGTGCTGCTCTCCGTTCTAGTGGTGACCTGCCCCTGTGCGCTGGCACTCGCCACCCCAACGGCTCTCACGGCAGGGCATGGGCAACTGCGCCAGCGTGGCGTGCTGATCACCCGCGCCGATGCCATCGAATCACTTTCTAACGCCACGCGGGTGATTTTTGACAAAACCGGCACGCTCACCCGTGGCGAGATGCAGCTCACCCAAACCTGCCCGTTAAACGAGCAAAGTAGCGAACAGCTACGGGCCATTGCCGCCGCGCTGGAAGCCCACTCCGAGCATCCCATTGCCCGCGCGTTTCGCCCGTTCCGCGATGCCACACTGCAGGCGCGTCAGGTGAAAAGCGTCACCGGCAGCGGGCTAGAAGGCGTGCTTAACGGCGCAACGTGGCGCTTGGGCAAGCCCGATTTTGCAACGACGGAACCACTCACGCCGCCCAGCGCCGGGCAGTGGCTGCTGCTGAGTGAAGATAGCGCCCCGCGGGCCTGGTTTAAGCTCCACGACGGTATCCGTGAAGATGCTGCGCAAACCGTAGCCGCCCTGCAGGCCAGAGGGCTTAACGTTGAGTTACTGTCAGGCGATACGCAGGAAGCCGTAGAGAGCTTAGCCGAGCAGCTCAACATCACCACCTGGCACGCGGGCAAATCACCAGAGGGCAAGCTGGAGCGGCTGCGTGATCTGCAGGCGCAGGGCGAACGTGTGGTCATGATTGGCGACGGCATTAACGATGTACCCGTGCTCGCCGGTGCCGATGTGGCCATTGCCATGAATGGCGCCACCGACTTGGCACGCACTCGGGCCGATGCAGTCTTGCTCAGCCCACGCTTAATACGTATTGTCGAGGCCATCGAGATTGCCAGCGCCACTCGGCGCATCATGCGCCAAAATATGATTTGGTCGGTTTGCTATAATTTCTCTGCGCTTCCCCTGGCCGCGATGGGGCTGGTACCGCCTTGGTTGGCGGCGATCGGTATGTCGCTAAGCTCTCTCTTCGTGGTAGGTAATGCGCTGCGCCTCACGCGCTGGCGTACCTCACCCGCTCCTCAGATAGCCCCAGCCACACCGGTGACCGTATGACCATTCTCTATCTACTGATTCCGCTGTCGCTGATTCTGTTGGGGCTGGCAGTGTGGGCGTTCTTCTGGGCCGTGAAGAATGACCAGTTCGACGACTTGGAAGGCCCTGCCCATCGCATTCTGTTCGACGACGATGAGAACGATCTCACCCCCGAACAGCGCGCCGAGCGCAAAAAAGGTACCAAGCCACCCCGTGACCGTGAGCCACCGCCGTGAACCCGACCGGACTTGACCTGCCGCCGTTGATGGCGGCGTTTGTGTTTGGCCTGATGGGGGGTGCTCACTGCATTGGCATGTGCGGCGGCATCATGAGTGCGCTCACCTTTGCCGTGCCGCCCAGCATGCGCCACCCAGCTCGCATGGGGGGATTGCTGCTCAGCTATAACACGGGCCGTATCCTGAGCTATATGACGGCAGGGGCCTTGGTGGCCGCGCTCGGCACCTTAGTATCGCTGTCACCTCAGGCGCGTATCGCGCTGCAGGTCGTCGCGGCGGTGATGCTGATCCTAATGGCGCTGTATATCGCCAACTGGTGGAAAGGGCTATTGAAAGTCGAAGCCGTGGGGCGCAGGCTATGGCGCTTCATCGAACCCGTCGGGCGGCGTTTGATGCCCGTGGTTCACCTGCCGCAAGCCTTTGCGCTCGGTGCCCTGTGGGGCTGGCTGCCTTGTGGGCTGGTGTACTCGATGCTCGCCTGGAGCTTGGCCATTGCCGACCCGCTACAAGGGGCGTTATTGATGGGGGCCTTCGGCCTGGGAACGCTGCCTGCCCTGTTAGCCACGGGTCTGGCCGCCCGCCAGCTCAGCCAGTTAATTCGTCACCCGGCGACCCGTAGCCTTGCCGCGCTGACGATTATCGGTTTTGCCCTGTGGCAGCTTTGGGCGCTGATGCCCCATGCCGGACATTAAGAGCTTACCCATCAAACTCCTCTAGACAATACTCAATACAAACATCCTATCGCTTGATATAGCTCAACGCTTTCCCTTCTACGCTGACGTAGCATTCCAACACGTGTTCGAGCTGCGAAGCTCGTCGCTTATGTTGGTCGGTTCTTGCTTTGCCCTGCTACTTAGGAGCGCTCCTTATGCCCGTTCATGCCACTGCTGCTCTCGCTCACCCTATTTCTGCAGCGATTGAGGCCACCGCCTGGGATGACGCCCTGATACGCCGCTACGACACCAGCGGCCCTCGCTACACCTCATACCCTACAGCACTCTCGTTTCACGACCAGTTCACCGCTGACGATATGACCCAGGCGCTTGAACGCAGCAATGCCAGCCAAAAGCCGCTCTCACTTTATGTTCATGTGCCCTTTTGTCGCAAAATCTGTTTTTACTGCGCGTGCAATAAAATCGCCACGAAAAATACAGCCCTCGCCGAGCCCTACTTGTCTCGGCTGGATCGAGAAATGGTGCTGACCTCCCGGCATCTTGATACAAAGCGGCCAGTGCAGCAGCTGCACTGGGGCGGCGGCACGCCGACGTTCTTAACCCTGGCGCAGATGAGCGATTTAATAGACCGCCTGGATGCACGGTTTGGCTTATCGAGCGCACCGGACCGCGACTACGCTATTGAAATTGACCCACGCGAAGCGGATGTCTTTACCCTGCGCCACCTGCAGTCGCTGGGCTTTAATCGCTTAAGCCTGGGCGTTCAGGATCTCAACCCACAGGTGCAGGCAGCGATTAATCGCGTGCAGCCACGGGTGCTCACTGAAACCTTGATGGATGAGGCGCACCGGCTTGGTTTTCGCTCGCTCAACCTCGATTTAATTTATGGCCTGCCCTTTCAAACCGAGCAAAGCTTCGCTGATACCCTAAGCCAAGTGATTGAACTGGGCCCGGCACGGCTGTCGGTCTTTAACTATGCCCATATGCCAACCCGCTTTGCGCCCCAACGACGTATTAATGAAGCCGACCTGCCCAGCGCGGATGAAAAACTGGCTATTTTGCGTACCACTATTGAGATGCTGACCCAAGCGGGTTATGTACATATTGGTATGGATCACTTTGCTCGCCCAGAGGACAGCTTGGCTCAGGCACAGCGCTACGGTACGCTGCAGCGCAACTTCCAGGGCTACTCAAGCCATTCCCAGTGCGACTTGATTGGTTTGGGGGTGTCGGCTATTTCTCGGGTAGACGACGTTTACGCACAAAACCCCACTCAGCTGTCCCACTATGAAGCTGCCTTAGATGAAGGTAGGCTAGCGACTGTAAAAGGGTTACTCTTAAATAAGGATGACCTAATGCGCAGAGAGGTGATTGAGCGCTTAATGTGCGATATGGCCATTGACCTTGAAGCAATAGGCCAGCGTTGGCAGATAAATGCCGCTGACTACTTTTCAACCGCTCTTGAACGGTTGAAAACCGCCGAGCAGGATGGCCTGCTAGTGCGCCAAGGCCTCTATTTACAAGCTACGCCCACCGGACGGCTGTTGATTCGGCACTTAGCCATGGCCTTCGATAATCACCTGCAACATCAGGGCAACCAACGCTACTCGAAGATTTTATAAGCGTATCGAGACACCTACCCCCTGCGCCTATGATGGCTAATAAAAAGGGAGCACCACATGTCATATCCTGCCAGCCAACGACGTTCACTGCTGCAAGAGGCGCGCTGCCAAACCTGTAGCCTAAGCTCGCTGTGCCTACCGCTTGCCCTAGAGCTTGAGGATATGAGCCAGTTCGATGCGATTATCCGCCGCCGCTCGCCGTTGAAAAAAGGCGAGCGGCTGTTTCGCCAAGGAGATCCTTTCACCAGCGTTTACGCGGTGCGCTCTGGCAGCTTGAAGCAGGTGACTAGCGAAGGGAATGGCAACGACCAGCTCACCAATTTCTTTCTACCCAGCGAGCTGGTGGGTCTGGATGGGATTGACGAAGAACACTACCCCGGCACCGTGATTGCCCTGGAAACCACCACGGTATGCGAAATTCCGTTTGACCGTTTGGACTCGCTCTCCGAGGAGCTGCCCGAACTGCGCGGCCAGCTTTACCGCAGCATGAGCAAGGAGCTACGAGACGACCGGCGGATGATGCGTTTACTGTCACGCAAAACTGCCGATCAGCGGCTGGCCAGCTTTTTGATTACACTTTCTGACCGTTTTCGGCGCCGGGGCTACTCCCCCTATAGCTTCCGGCTTTCCATGTCACGGGCAGATATGGGCAACTATCTAGGCCTCGCGGTGGAGACGGTTAGCCGTATTCTTAGCCGCTTTCAGCAGCAAAACGTGGTGGCCGTCTCCGGGCGCGAGGTCAATATTTTGGATATGCAGCGCCTCATCACCCTGGCGGAAGAGGAAGCCCAGGCGGTTAACTCACGTTAAACGCCTGAATGCGCCCTTCCATCAATGCGGCCTGCTTCGCTTCCAGACCGGCAAAATCAAACAGCTCACGGTCGGCAAGCTGCGAAGGGGCAACGTTGGTCACCGCTTTGAACATACTTTCCAACCGGCCGGGGTGTTTTTTATCCCACTCCGCCAGCATCTCTTTGACAACCTGGCGCTGCATATTGGGCTGAGAGCCGCACAGGTTGCAGGGAATGATCGGAAACTCCATCAGCCTCGAAAACTCCGCAATATCCGCCTCTTTGCAGTAGGCCAGCGGGCGAATCACGATGTTTTTACCATCATCCGAGAGCAGCTTCGGTGGCATGGCTTTTAAGGTGCCTTATATGCCAAATTTTTTTAAAAGAGGAAGAGTGAGTGAGTAAAGCATTACAATACAGTCACTTAATTTTCTTTCTTCTAAAGAAAAACAAACACAAGCCATACAAAAAAATTCATTTTTTGTAAAAAAAAAGCTTTAAGCAAATGCAGTTGATCAAAATATAACCAAAGACAGCCCAGATACACCAATGTATTCTTTACAAAATCATAGGTTGATTGCTTCTATAAAATTGGTCGAAGAAACATCTACACTGCCAGTATGGTTCGAGATGACTTTACTAGACCTGTCGATATCGAGATTGTGGAAATCGAAAAGATTTAAGTCAGCTAGTTGGCTTGGACTTACATTCTGGATACCGTTAAATATGTTTTCAATACAACCCGCTTTTTGTTTTTCCCAGCCTGCCAACATGTTTTTTATATTCTGTCTTTGTAAGTTCTCCTGAGAACCACAAAGATTACATGGAATAATTGGAAATTCTACAATTGATGCCAGCTTAGCAATATCTTTCTCACGACAATAAGAAAGCGGTCTTATTACAATATTTCTGCGATCATCACTTAGCAGCTTAGGAGGCATTGCCTTTAACTTACCGTTAAAAAACATATTCAAAAAAAGAGTTTCTACAATGTCATCCATGTGATGGCCAAGAGCTATTTTTGTAGCCCCAATCTCCTCAGCAAACCCATATAGAGAACCCCTTCTAAGTCTCGAACAAAGTGAACAAGTAGTTTTCCCTTCAGGAGTTTTCTCTTTAACAATTGAATATGTATCCTTATCCATAATATAATAATCAATATTATTCTTTTTGAAGAAGCCAGGAAGAACATGCTCCGGAAAACCGGGTTGTTTTTGGTCGAGATTCACAGCGACCACATCAAAATTAATCGGTGCTACTCTCTTCAAATACAACAGAGTATCAAGCATAACAAATGAATCTTTGCCACCACTTATGGCAGCCATTACTTTGTCACCATCTTCAATCATAGAATAATCACAAACAGCTCTCCCAGCGTTAGCCCTTATTTTTTTATAAAGCTTGTTCAAATCCATCTTTTCTTTAGGCTTCATAAACCACCATTAAAATAAAAGTTATAAATAAATAACAAATCAAAATCTTCATAACCAATATTCTAAATCAGATGGCATAAATTTTCGACAGATGAATTGAGATATTCGATGGGAGATAGAGTGTTTCAAATTCGTGACTGCTCCCCGCCCTAAGCGCTGACGCGCCACGGGCGAGGCTTCCCACTTCTCAGGCAGCTGCCGACGATGTGCCGGACTTACGCAAGCCTCCATGGGCAGAGACGGACAGCCCTTCCGCCTTCAGCTCGATAATGCCTTGATGCTTGATGTTCAGCGCCGCGTTGATGTCCCGGTCGTGCTGTGTGTGGCAGGCAGGGCACTCCCACGACCGGACGTTCAACGGCATGGCGTCCATCTTGTGCTGGCAGACATGGCAGGTCTTGGAGCTGGCAAACCACGGGTCAATCTTGACCAGATGCTTGCCCTGCTCCCTGGCCTTGTAGTCCAGCTTGGTCATCAAGCATGCCAGGACGCATCGCCGATGTGCTTGGCGAGGCAGGTGTTTTTCATCATGTTGCGGACCTTCAGCGTCTCGACGATCACCGCTTGATTATCGTCAACGATCTGTCGAGAGAGCTTGTGCTGGAAGTCGTTGCGGGCATTGGCGACCCGCTCA